>CBDUMB010000250.1:0-5513 GCA_965368205.1 uncultured Pseudomonadaceae bacterium
TCATTCTGCATGTATTTGGTGACGCTTTCTTCTAACAGCGTTTGTTCTTCGGTAAACGAAAAATCCATTCCTAACCCCTATGTTCTGAGCCTTTCAGGCAGCCCTGTTTATTAATGTTCTGCAGATTTTCCTACAGTCTCTTCTGCGGTTATTTCCACCGCCTCTTTCTCAGGCAAAATTGCGATCTCTAAATGTTTCGCCGCGCGATCTTTCAGCGCCGTTATGCCAGCACCGGCATCCTGCTCAAAAAAGGCAGCCACCTGGTCAGCCAGCGCGTGTTGCATTACGCCAGCCGCCTCATCTGGACCAATAGGGCCTTCATTGTGCAACAACATTGGATTCGGGAACGCCGGATCCGGATAAGGAAGCGCATAATACCCGAAACAATCGATCTGTAATGCCCCAAGTTGCAAGAGGATTTCCCGACTACGCAACTGCATCAGCTCCAAGGGCACGGGCAGTGGCTGCGCCCTGGTCAACGCATCGACACAACGCAGCTCAAGGGCCTGCAGGCCGGCGAGATCCACCGCCAGAGCATCTCTCTTCGCCGCCAGATCCTCATCCTCCTGCAGGGTCTGCAGGACAGCATCGATACGTTCAAGTTGTGCAGTCGCTACTGCGCTCCTCGCGAGCGTGGTATGTACGCTGCTGAACTGCAGGTGCTGGTATTCTGCAGCAGGCGCAGGTCGAGTAAGGCAATATCGCTGCGGCAGCTCGACGGAATTAAGGGTCAGGTGCGCTATGTCAGTGACCCCATCGAGGGTGGTGGAATAACGCTTAATCAGACCCGGATGATCCGCCGGCACGGCAAGCAGGACAAAATTATCTGGCTCATCGGCGCAGCGCGCCAGCACAGCTAGCCAATCGGCAGATCGCAAATCCCTGATCAGAGACTTCTCCCCGTTGAGACACAAATCTCCGCCAAGGCCACTGACCGTGGTGGTCATCTCCGCAACCTGAGCGTTGCAAGCGGGCTCAAACATGCCCAGACACCAACGTGCCCGCCATGCACGAATATCAGCAAGAAATTCAGTTTGCGCAGCCGAGCCACCTGAAGCGATCAGCATTGGACCCACAACAGTGACACCTGTGCCTTCTGCAAAGGTCTGATCCACCTGATGTCTGGCGCAGGCCTGCTGCCAGATAAAGTGCTGCATTGCGCTCCAACCAGTGCCGCCAAACTGCGTCGGCCAGGCAGGCACAGACCAACCTTCCGCCACTACCGCCGCCCGCCACGCCTCGATTTGCGCCGTCTGCACGTTACTCTGCCCAATCGGCCAGTGCTGAGACACAAATGCATCAACCTGGGCGGCAAACTTTTCCTCTTGTGTGGCTAAGGCGATCTGCACCGGGGGCGATCCGCTGAAATGACAAGCGCCTATTTTAGCACGTGGAAAATGCAACTTAAGCCAGGCAACATAGCGAGTCTTTTTTATCAGCGCGGAAACTGCAATGAGCTACAGCACCATTTTGTACGAAGTCGAAGACGGCATTCTGACTCTGACCCTGAATCGGCCGGAAGCAATGAACGCCTTCACCCACACCATGATGGAGGAAATGATTGACGCCTGTGATCGTGCTGATGCAGACGACGATGTCAAAGCCATCATTGTGACCGGTGCCGGGCGCGCGTTCTGCGCGGGTGCTGATTTGTCCGGTGGCGGCGATACATTTGATGCAGACGCGCGCAGCGATCGCAACAGCGGCGTGCAACCTGACGGCGGCGGTCTCCTGACGCTGCGCTTGTACGAACTGAACAAACCCATCATCGCTGCCATAAACGGTGCCGCAGTAGGCGTCGGGGTCACCATGACTCTGGCGATGGACATCCGCCTGGCTGCTGATGTTGCTAAATTCGGTTTTGTGTTCGCTCGACGCGGGATTGTCCCGGAAGCGTGTTCCAGCTACTTTCTGCCTCGGGTAGTCGGCATCAGCCAGGCGCTGGAATGGTGTTATTCCGGCCGTGTCTTTCCCGCCCAGGAAGCACTGGAAGGCGGCCTGGTGAAATCGCTGCATGAAAAAGACGACCTCCTGGCTGCGGCACGCGCCATAGCAGAAGATATCCGCGACAATACCGCACCGGTTTCGGTAGCCATGGTCAGACATATGATGTGGCGCATGCTCGGCGCTGATCACCCGATGGAAGCCCACAAGATTGATTCCCGGGGCATCTACTATCGCGGCCGCTCAGCAGACGCTAAAGAAGGGGTTCAGTCGTTTTTGGAGAAACGTCCGGCAGAATTTCCCGGCAAAGTGAGCTCGGACATGCCAGAATTCTTCCCATGGTGGGATGAGCGTGAATTTTCATAAACATTTGCGGACTAAACACAGATAATAGAGGTTGATTAAAATGACAGAACCAACAGTTGCCCAGGCCGCGCCGTTTCCTGTAGACGTTGAAGAAGGGAAAAAGTACTTCTGGTGCGCTTGCGGTAAGTCCGCTCGCCAGCCATTTTGCGACGGCTCCCACGAAGGTACAGATTTCACGCCTATGGCGTATCAGGCCCCGGCCAGCAAAACGCTGTACTTCTGTGGTTGCAAACACACCGCCAATGCACCTTTGTGTGATGGCGCCCATAACTCACTGGGATAAAGCTAACGATGTTGAGTCGATGGTTTAAAAGAAGTAATCGACTTGAACACGCAGACCCTGCGACACGGCTGGAAGCCGTCAAAGCGTTATCTGCGGAGCAAGCTGCCGAGAATCAGGAGATGCTGGCCACACTGGCCCGCACCGATGCGGATACAACCGTACGCCAGGCGGCTATCGCTCATCTGTCAGATGGTGATCTGCTCGCTGACCTGTTAGACGACAGTGCAGTGGCGAACACTGCAACCAAAAGAGTGTGTGAGCTGATCGCTCAAGGTCAGGCGCCAGCCTGCGCGCAACACGAAAAAGTTGTCGCTGCTCGCATCACGACGTGCTCAGCTGAAGAACTGGAAGGTCTCTGGCCGCTACTGACCACACCCGATCAGTGTGCAGAACTGGCGCTGCAATTGCGCGATGAAGCCAGAGACAGAGTGCTGATGCACCCGCTGTTACTGGCTGAAGAGGGTTTATCGACGCTGCAGAAAGCCGCTCGCGGACGAGACAAATACTGCCACCGTCATGCGCGGGAAAAGCTTGATCAGATCAAACAGGCTCGGGCCGCTATCAAAACGCAGGACCAGCGCCTTGAAGAACTGGACAACGCCATCCACAAGGCGCTGAAACAGGCGCCCGCTGAACCCGAAGCTTTGTTGGCGCATCGACAAAAATTATTGCGGCTGCGGGATATGCGCGCAGAACTGGTAACAACACTCACCGAACTGGACACACAACTTGTCTCAGCAGGTGGTAAAAGCGAGTTAAGGGATACCAGCGTCGATCCGCTGGCTGATGCCGACTTGAGTCTTCCGGACCCAGCGGACAATCCGTTTATTCATCTGAGTGAGCAGTGGCGTGCCCTGCAACAAAGAATGATCGCTGGAGAAGACGCTGAAGAGCTGTACAAGGCACAACAGGAGCTGACCGGGCAGTGGCTGAGTCATGCCGACAAAATGCCGCCCAACGCTGAACAACACAACTTATTCAGCAATATCACCCGTGAGTTGCAGGCTTATCGAAAAACCTGGCAACGCAGCGATACCCTGCGCAGCGAACCACTCACCGCGCCGGAGCCGCTGCCTGACAAGCTGTCGTTCGATCAACAGACCGCTGGCCTGCTGAAGCAGCGCCGCAGCTGGCTCAAACGCTGGAAGAAAACCATAACCTCAGTTAACTGGCCGGCCGAACAACCTGCCCCCACCTGGCTGACAGACGCACAGGCACGGCTGGCACAAGTCGAAAAAGATATTGAAAGGCTGCAGGCTGCGACCGCTGACGCCGGCAAACAAATGACCAGTTTTGTCAAAGACGCGGATCAGGCTCTAAACGATGGCCACATTGAAGACGCGATAAAACATGTTCGTCAGGCCAGAGAGTTACAGAAAGCCGGCATCAGTGAGAATGATGCCGCACTTGCCAACCTCAGCGCCCGGCTTGCCGAGTTTCGCGACTGGCAGAAATTTGCCACAGAACCTAAACGTCAGGAACTTCTGAGTGCAATCGAACAGCTCGCAACCAACCCCATAGCGCCTGCGGATCAGGCAGCACGACTTAAAGACCTGCGTGAACAATGGCGTGCACTCGGTCGCCCGGTCAGTGCCGAACACATCGCTCAACAGCAGCAGTTCGATGACTTTGCCGACAAGGCTTTCGAGCCGTGTAAAGCTTACTTTGCGGAACAGGCTCAGATTCGACAGGAGAATCTCGCCGCCCGCATACAGCTGTGCGAACAATTGCAGACCTATCTGTCGCAAACCGACTGGCAGAACACCGACATTCAGGCAGCTGAAAACATTCTGCGCAGCGCGCGCGAGGAATGGCATCGCTACCGGCCCTGTGAACGCAAAGCGCTCAAGCCAGTAGAAAAAACCTTCGAGGCGCTGCAGGACACCCTGCATAACAAAATCAAAAGTGTGTGGAACGAAAACGTTGCCGCCAAGCAGGCTATTGTCGACGAGGCCCAGGCTCATGCATCTGCTATTGCTGAAAATCTTGATGACGAAGCGGTGAACGCTGCAATTCAAAGCGCCAAAAACCTGCAGCAGAAGTGGCGCACGATCGGGCGGACCCCAAGGTCTGCTGATCAGAAACTCTGGCGGGATTTCCGCAGCGCCTGTGACCAGATATTTGCCCAGCGAGAAGCCGCCAATACCGCGTTCAAACAAGCCAGCGCCGAGCAGTTACAACGCTTCGAAGTCGCGGTAAAGGATTTTGAAAATGCTGCTGCAGGCAGCGACCACAGCCGCGCCGCCCTCGATGTATTCATCGATAACCTGAATAATCTGGCGCAGGACATCAACCTGTCAGCGCAACTTCGTCAGCGGGTGGAAAACGCAAGAGAGGCCTATCGAGTAGCCCTGAAAACTCTGGCCAAGGCAGGTGTTATCGAAGCGTTAAAGCAGTTTGAAACCTGGGACGCGGAAGTCTCTGCAGCTGAAGCGAGCAATACCTCAATCGACGCGCCCCATCCTGTTTTTGCCGAACGGCTTGCGGGTAACAGCAGCACCGAGGATTGGCTGGCCCTCACCCTCGAAGCAGAGATTGCCGCCGATCTACCCAGTCCTGACACTGATCGTAGTGCACGCATGGCACTCCAGGTTGAGTTGATGAATGCGGGCAGACGAGATCTGGCCCAGGAAGACTGGAAAGCACTGCGCAATCGATGGTGCGCAGCAGGTCCAAAGGACGCGCAGGCCGAGCAGCTGCGCAGCCGATTTTTTGCAGCGCTGCAGACTCGACTTTAGGTATCACATGGGACCAGGGTGGGCTAAGCGGTCCTGCCCTTATTCAGACAGGTAAATAGAGTCTGACGCTGGCACCACCGGAGGCGCTGTTGTCTATTTCCAGTTCGCCGGCGTACAACTCAACCAGTTCCGCCACCATCGCCAGGCCGATACCCTGGCCCGACTGAAGTTCATCCAGGCGA
>CBDUMB010000251.1:0-5497 GCA_965368205.1 uncultured Pseudomonadaceae bacterium
GATGACGTGCAGGCGACACTGGCGGAGCTGTTAGCTGAAATCGGTCGTGTCTATGTCCCGGCGCTGTTGGCCAACGCAGCCGCTCTGCAGGCAGGACAGGCGCAGATGCAAACCACCATTGATGGCAGAGCCTGGCAGCAGCCGGTGTTCCCTTATCAAGGTAAGTGCCTGCAATGGATTAACGAGGAATATCAGCGCCTGACAACGTCGGATCAACAACAGGTTAACCATATTCTGGCAGGCACAGGGTGCGAGGCACTTCTACTGACTGATTTGTGAGGTCTTCTGTTTCCGGTGGCTGGTTAAGAGGTTGGCGACGGAATCAGAGTTTTACACCGGCGTTTGTGAATGTGTCGCAGGCGGCAACGCTGCCTTGCTCCAGACCGGTATTGAACCAGGCCTGACGCTGCCTTGAAGATCCATGGGTGAACGATTCAGGGCGCACCTGTCCGCCTGCGCGGCGTTGCAGCGCGTCATCGCCAATCGAAGCGGCCGCGGCAAGGCCTTCCTCTACATCACCCGGGTCAAGTAGATTCCGTTCATTTTCAGCGTAGTGAGCCCAGATGCCCGCATAACAATCCGCCTGTAATTCCACCAGCACCTGTAATTGATTGGCATCGGTCTGGGATAAACCGCGTTTGCGCTCGGCAACCGCCTGTAAGACTCCGGTGACGTTTTGTATGTGATGCCCTACTTCGTGGCCAATGACATAGGCCTGAGCAAAGTCACCCGGCGCACCGAGTTGTGCAAGCTGACTAAAAAATGACAGATCCAGATAAACTCTTTGATCCGGTGGGCAATAAAAGGGTCCCACCGCGGCTGTGTTATAGCCACAAGCCGAGTTGACGGCATCGCTGAATAGTCGCAGCTTGGGTTGGGGATATTGCGCATTTGCCTGAGCAAACAAGGCGGTCCATGTATCTTCCGTATCAGCGAGAATCACGCCGACAAACTGAGCAGCATCATCATTGCCCAGTGGTCCAGGGTTGACCTGGGGTGCATTCTGGCTGACCTGGGGCGCGCCACCGCCACCTAACAGCATGCCCAGAATTTGAGAAACGTCCCCACCCATGAAATACACAACGCCAATCAGCACCAGGGTGCCGATACCGCCTTTAAGCTTCAGACCGCCAGCGCGTGCGCCTCGACTGGCGCGTTGACCGCGGGCATCTTCAACATTCGAGCTGGTGCGCCGTCCTCGCCATTGAACCATCTCTTAATATCCCTCTGCGTGTGCCTGCGCTGCTGCTAACAGTCGGGTCACGTTGCCGCCCCAGATTTTGGCAAGATCTTCCTCTGTATAGCCTTCTGCCAGGAGCCGTTCTGTTATGCGAGGGAAGGCAGCAATATCCTGCATGCCCGCAACACCGCCGCCGCCGTCCCAGTCTGCACCGACACCCACGTGGTTCGGACCGATGAGTTCCAACACATGAAGGAAGTGATCCATGTAGTCCTCAAAGGTAGCCAGGGCAGGTGGGTATTGAGCGTCAATCTCTCGTCGCCGTTGGGTGAGCTCTGCGCGTCGACTTTCGCTCATATCGGTGGTGGCTCTCATTTCCGCAAACAGCGCGCCCATGGCGGCCTGACGCTCGGGGTTTGCGGGTAATTCTGTGAGATAGGCACCCAGAGCGTTCATCTGGATAACGCCGCCTTGTTCCGCCAGCTGCAGCAGGCGGGCATCATCGATGTTGCGCGGGTGGTCGAAAATGGCTTTGGCGCCAGAGTGAGACAGGATGATGGGTGTGGCGGAAAGCTCTAACAATTGATCAAACACCAGGTCGTGGGCGTGAGAGCCATCCAGAATCATACCCAGACGGTTGGCTTCGGCGACCAGTTCCCGGCCTAGTGGCGACAGACCTTGCCACGTGGGTCCTTCGGGATCTGTTGCGCTGTCTGCAAATTGATTATTGGCAAAATGTACCGGGCCTACCATTCGTACGCCCAAGTCGAAAAAGTCCTCGAGATTAGCCAGATCTTCGCCAAGGGGGTAAGCGTTTTCGATGCTCTGATAAACGATGCGTTTGCCTGCGGCAGCGATGCGCGCGGCATCTTCTGCAACCAGGGCAAGCTCAAAATCATCCGGGTTGGCAGCAACCATGTCTCGGATTGCCGCTGACCTCTCTAGTGCAACCTGCAATACGTCAGCATACGCTTCGTCGGTCAGCTCTCCCTGGCGTGTAAAGATGACCCAGTAGCCGCCATCTAAACCGCCTTCGATCATTCTTGGCAGGTCGACCTGGGAGTAATCGCTTAACGGGTCATGTCTATGAGTGATATCGAATCCCGGTTGTACCAGCAGTGCCGGAGTATCCAGATGTGTATCCATCGTGATCAGACGTTCATGCAGCTCTAAAGGATCAGTCGTTTGAGGAGCTGGTGTGTCAGCTGCAATGCCTGCGCCTGGTTCGTTTACTTCAGGTGCGGGTGGTGAGCACGCTGCCAGGAGTGAAACCAGGCTGATCAGAATGACAACAGTACGAATGAAAGACATAGACGAAGGCCCTGCAGAATATAGGTGTGACACAAAAGGGTTACTTTGATGATTGATGTCAGCTTTGTCCAGCCTCTCGCTTTCCTGTGCTAGAGCGTTAAACATCAGATACGCTTAGCGTTTTTGTAAGAGTAAATTTTTTCATGCAAGGACCTGATTTAAACTCTGCTTCGGGCGAGCCGCTCATGATTGCAAGTCAATTTCGCGGACCACCACAATCTGGCAATGGTGGTTACGTCAGTGGTGCGGTAGCTGATCTGCTTATTTCCAATCGAGCGCTCGACCCGGATCAGGCTGTGGAAGTGACCCTGCGTGCGCCTATCCCGCTGGATAAGCCGATGGCTACCCAGCTGGATGAAGCGGGCGGACTCAAAGTGCTGGATGGTGACACGTTGATAGCCGAAGCGAAAAGCACTGAGTTACTCATAGAGGTGCCAGCCGCGCCGGACTATGACGCCGCAGAACGGGCCCGCCCGGGTTCAGCCTCGTTTCAGACAGGACTGAACACGCTTATTGCTAACGGTACGGGCTTTCATCCGATTTGTTTCTGTTGCGGTGCGGATGTGGCGGCCAACGAAGGTCTACATGTTTACGCTGCGCCAGTTGATGGCTATGAAGGGGTCGCAGCTGCATGGCAGCCACCGGCCGTCTTTGCTGATGCCCAGGGTTATCTGTCGACCGCGGTAGTTTGGGCGGCACTGGATTGCCCAGGCCAGTTTGCCTACCTGGCCAGCGGCACCCGCACCGGCATGCTCGGTCGGATGACCGCCAGAATCCTGCGCCCGGTACCTGCGCAGCAGAAATTTGTAGTGACGGGTTGGTGTATTGAGGTCGAGCGCAGTAAACATTTTGCGGGTACCGCGCTGTTTGACGAGGCCGGCGCGCTTTGCGCGTTGAGTAAACAGGTTTGGATAGGCCGCATGGACTAGGTGTTTTACATCCTGACCATACAGGCGGTTTAGTACCGACGGGACTGATATAGTTCTGTCACTCATTTAAGGAGAGAGAAGATGATCGATTTTGAAATTCCTGAAGAGACCAAAGCCATTCGTGCCAAGGTTCGCGGATTTGTCCAGGATGAATGTATTCCTGCTGAAGAAAAATGCACCGCAGATAATTTTGAGACTGTGCTGGCTGAGCTGCGGGGCAAAGCCCGTGCACAGGGGTTGTGGTGTCCCTTCATCCCTGAAGAGTTTGGCGGGATGGGTTTACGGCCGTTGGCCAATGCGCTGGTGCAGATGGAGTTGGGTGAAAGCTTTCTGGGTGCGTTGGCCCTCAATACTCAGGGCCCGGATGACGCCACAATGCTGACACTGCTCGAGCACGGCACAGATTTCCAGAAGGAGAAATTTCTCAAACCGTTGCTGGATGGTCAAAAGCGGATTTGTTACTCAATGACAGAAAAAGCAGCGGGTGCTGATGCTACCGGCATGCAGACCACGGCGGTGCTGGATGGCGATAACTGGGTGCTGAACGGCGAGAAGTGGTTCAGTTCTTCTGCCAGCGTAGCTGACATTGCTGTGGTTATGGCCAAAACGGATCCTGATGCGCCACGCCACGAACAGTACAGTACGTTTATTGTGGAATTACCCAACCCGGGTTACGAGATCGTGCGGAACATTGAGACGATGCAGCCGCATACAGATCTTGGCTTGAAGTTAGGCGGCTCTCACTCGGAAATTAAAATCGAGAACCTGGTGGTTCCCAGAGATAATCTGTTAGGTGGACGCGGTCAGGGTTTCAACATGGGTCAGCATCGTCTGGCTTATGGGCGCCTGCGCCATGGCATGCATAACGTCGCAATAGCACAGCGCGCCCTGGATCTGGCGGCGGGCCATGTTGTGGAACGCAGCACTTTTGGTAAGCGTCTGGCAGATCGTCAGGGTGTGCGCTGGATGCTGGCGGATTGTGCTGCCGAAATTTATAAGGCGCGCCTGATGCTGCTGCACATTGCGTATAAAGCTGAACGTGGCGAAGATCTGCGCCAGGAGAACGGCATCGCTAAAGTGTTTCTTGCGCACATGGTGCATCAGGTTGTGGATACCGCGCTGCAGTTACATGGTGCGCTGGGCTACAGTCAAGATACACCGCTGGCACGCTGGTACACCGGCATTCGCAGCCAACGATTGGTTGACGGGCCTGATGAAGTACATCGATGGCGCACAGGTGCCAACGTCATTAAGGCGTACGAAAAGTACGGTACAACAGCGTCAGCCTGTGGTGGCGAACTGCTTTAGTTGGCGTTAAATCAGCGAGAGAAAGCCGGGTATATCCCGGCTTTTGTTTAACTGGTGGCTGTACTCATCATCAGAAAACCAGTGAATGCAGCATTGTTAGGTGACAGTGCAGGGTGGACCTGGCTTTTCATGTCGTTGATCACTTCTCTGTAGTCTTTGTAGAACTGCCAGGTGGGCCGCGGATGGTAGGTCAGGTGGTCCAGTTCGAACTGCCGGATGACATTTTTTGTGGTGGTCGGTTTTACGAACACTTCATCTTGGGGGTAGAGTTGATACAAACAGATAGTCATCAAGCTCCATTTTGCCAGCTGGCCATCCAGCAGGATGTCAGCAATCGCCTCAAAACCTTTCTGCTGATTGCCGTGTAACAACTTGTTAAAAGCGTCCGCCAGCAGGGTGCGGTCACTGCGGCTTAATCCATTCACATAGTCTCGGAACTTTGGTTTTTCGAACATCGATAACATGGAGGAGCGAGAGACAATTTTGGTAATGCTGTCCAGCACAGCGGCCTGTTGTTTGAAATTTTTCCTGGCCAGATTTTCCGCCGCGAACTCGGACAGTTTGCCGACATTGTGGCGTTTGCCTATGTGCTTCAGCCCTTCGTCGTCGAATCCCCCGGGGTAGAGGTTGAAAAATGCGCGCTCAGCCTGCTGTAGTTTTTTCAGATTCATATATCACCAAGAATTAGATGATGCCTTTCGCTGAGAATAACTGTTTGTTACTCAATTAAGCTAGAATCTTCGAATGAGTAAAAGTAGTCACCCACCCC
>CBDUMB010000252.1:0-5484 GCA_965368205.1 uncultured Pseudomonadaceae bacterium
CAACTTTAGCCCCTTAGCCGCCTGTTTTGTAGCCACTTTTGTGCTGCAGATGTGACCTGCAGACAACAATCCGGTCGCGAAGTGCCAATAACATCCGCTTACGTAGATGCCACGGTGGGTAAATTGCCCAGCCGGGTTATACACTGCGACCATTATGAGGGCATCAACGTGACACAGAATCGTTTTTTTCAAGGCTTATCTTCATTTCGCACACTGGCAACACAGCTGGTTGGAGTTGCTGTTATCAGTTTCGTCTGGATCAGCGCCAGCGCAGAAACCTCCGTTGAACGTGGGGAGTATCTGACCAATATTCTCGGCTGTGGTGGCTGCCACACTGAAGGCGCGCTGCTGGGGAACCCCACCGGGCAGTGGCTTGCCGGCTCAAGAATTGGCATCGCCTACACCAAAGATCTGGACGATGTCAGTCCGGGCATCGTCTTCCCCGGCAACCTGACCTCTGACAAAAAAACAGGTTTGGGTCGCTGGAGCAGAGACGAAATCAAAACATTTCTACTCACCGGCATGGATCACTACGGCAAACAGGCCACAACGGTCATGCCATGGCCCAACTATGCGTATCTGCGTGATCAGGACTTAAACGATATCGCCAATTTCCTGAAGCAGCTGGCGCCGATAAAACAGCCTATCCCTGAATCTGTAGTGGCTGGCGCACCGGTGCAAAATGCATTTGTCCGCGTGGGGGTTTACCTATTTGTGCCTGAAGATGATACTGAAGGAAGACCCAACCCCCCAGGAGACCTCAATGACTAGATACAAACACATCCTCGCCGCCGTAGATGTCACTGAAGAGGCAGAAGCCGTGTTATTGCGTGCAAAACAGGCCGCCGATGATCACGGCGCAAAGCTCAGCGTTGTGACTATTGTGCGCCCCCTGACTCAGGCATATACGGGTATCGAGGTGGCTGGTCTGGCTGCAGCAGCGATGAATTTTGAAGGTGAAGCGCGTGCCAGTGTGGAGAAATCTCTTGGCGAGCTGTGCACTAAATTTGCTGTCGAAAGCTCTGACCGCCACGTTCAGTTCGGCGTACCGGCAACAGAGATCAAACAAACCGCTGAACGGCTTGGCGCAGACCTGATTGTTATGGGATCACACGGCAAACACGGCCTGGGTCTGCTGCTGGGTTCTACTGCCAATGCTGTGTTACACGGTGCTACATCTGACGTACTGACAATCCGGGTCTGACACCGGTAAACATCTTTATCCACATCGGTTAATCTGCGACCTGCTTTTTCTCTGGCAGGTTCGCATGAGCGACGTTAACAAAGACTCAAACAATACCCTGGTCTTCAGATTCCTCGGCGCTGTCGAGCGGCTTGGCAATCGCCTGCCGGATCCGGCAATGCTTTTCCTCATGGCCATGTTCCTGGTGTGGCTGCTGTCCTGGTTATTTGCGGGTTATGGCTTCTCTGTACCGGCACTGGATGGCGCACGCGAACTGAATGTGGAGAATCAGCTCAGCGGTAGCGCGCTGGCCACCTTCTTAGCCACCATGGTTAAAACCTTTACCAGTTTTGCACCGCTGGGTGTGGTGCTGGTTGCGATGCTCGGTGTCGGTGTTGCCGAACATACCGGCTTCATTAACGCCGGCCTGAAGTCTTTGCTCTCCATTACCCCGGCCAAACTCCTGACCCCTATGTTGCTGCTGGTGGCTATTGTGAGCCACACCGCGGCGGATGCAGGCTATGTGTTAGTGATCCCATTAGGCGGGATTATTTTCTACGCGGCCGGGCGTCACCCACTGGCCGGCATTGCCTGTGCATTTGCTGGCGTATCCGGTGGCTTCAGCGCCAACTTCATACCATCAGGCATCGACCCGCTGTTACAGGGCTTTACCCAACAGGCAGCACAGATCATTGACCCCAGCCGTGAGGTCAACCCGCTGTCAAACTGGCTGTTCACCAGTGTGTCCTGCCTGTTTGTCATTGCTGTTGGCTGGTTTCTCACCGACAAAGTCATTGAGCCCAGGCTGAAGGGCACAGATATCGACGGCGATGATCTGGAAGCGACCCGCATGGACCCGCTAACCCCCAGAGAACGCCGCGGTCTGTGGGCTGGCAGTACAGCCATGTTCATCGGCATTGTTCTGCTGGTATGGGCGGCATACCCGATAGATTCTCCCTTACGTGCACCCAATGGCGATATCACCGCATTTTCCGCACCCATCATGCAGTCCATCGTACCGCTGATATTTCTGCTGTTTATCATTCCAGGCACTGTGTACGGGTATGTTGCCGGCACGGTCAGCAACCATCGCGACATCATCGCTGGCATGACCAACAGCATGAACACCATGGCGTACTACCTGGTCATGATATTTTTCTGCGCACAATTCACTTACGCGTTCAGCCAATCCAATCTGGGTGCACTGTTGGCTGTGCAGGGTGCAGATGTTCTGCAGGCGCTGGCATTACCCGGCTCGGTCACTCTGCTGGGCATCATATTTTTAACCGCATTTGTTAACTTGTTAGTCGGTTCGGCATCAGGCAAGTGGGCACTGCTGGCCCCTATATTTATACCGATCCTCATGCAGGTTGGATTGTCACCCGAGCTGACCCAGGCTGCCTATCGGGTGGGCGATTCATCAACCAACATCATTACGCCGCTGATGCCGTACTTCCCTCTCGTTGTTGCTTACTGCCAGCGCTGGGTGAAAAACACCGGCATTGGCACGGTCACCGCGATGATGCTGCCCTATTCGGCAGCACTTCTGGTTGGCTGGAGTATCTTTCTACTTATTTACTGGTGGCTCGGCATACCCCTGGGTTTAGCGTCCTCCTACGTTTACCCCTGAGGTTGTCGAATCCGCTGATCCATTCAGCTGAGGTTTAGATAACGGCTCATATCATGCTCCGACAAAGATCGGAGCTATGACATGTACAAATCCGCTGGGTTGTTAATTCTTGCTGCAACCATTTTGACTCACAGCTCAGCCTTTGCTGCTGCTCCGCCGACGGCTTACCCGAGCTTTGCTGACGTGATTGCCAGCAAACCCATCTATTCGCAGGAAACCGTTTATACACCTGTTAAACGCTGCACCTGGGAGACCCTGCCACCAATAGAACGCTACAGCAGAAACGGCTATGAACGCAGGGTTACAGAACGACGCGCCAAACGCTGCCGTTATGAAAACAAGCCCAGTGTTCGCAAACAAGTCATCGGTTACGAAGTCACCCTGCGATACCAGGGCAGCATATTTACGCGCACAACCGCGACCAAACCAGGCAATCGCATGCCGATTACCGTTGAAATTGCCACTTTGCACTGAATTGGTCCGTCGTTCAGGACACATTCAGAAAGACAGCTCTAAGGTCAGACATCATTATCGGAGGACACCAATGAACAGTCGCCTACTTGCCAGCCTATTTCTAACAGGCATATTCTGCTGCGGAGCAGCCTCGGCATCCCCTACGGGACCCGTGATCAAACTTTTCCCCACCACAGTCCTGGAGGACATACGGGAGACCAGCAGTGTCGCTGCCGAACTGGAAAACAATCTCCAGGAGATTATCGCCAGACTCGATATGCAGCAGAAGTTATACAGTGAAAGCCTGTGTGATGGCGCTGATGGCGACCAGGGTTGTACCCGCATGGCCAGACAGCTGGGAGAAACTTACCTGGAAATGCTCAACGCCATGGGTGAACGTCTGCCGGAAATGGAACGCGCGGTCAACAATACGCGCAGCAGCCTGGAAAAAAGACTGCGCCAGGAACTGGGGCAGCGCACTACCCCAACCACCCTGCAGGAACAGTTATTGGGTCAACAAACGGCTACCGGCCGCGCCGATCAACCCGCATTACGCGGCAGATCCGGAGTGCGCTTGTCTGATCGATTCAAACAGTACTACGACCTTGTGGCGACCCACAAAAACGGTCCCAGCAAATCTCTGGCGGTGGTTGCCGCCGACATCTACCTCGACATGGAAGAGGCCTCAGTGCTGATTGCTGCAACACAGCAGGAGATCGGTCGTGCAGCCCTGATGGAGCAGCTTAATCAGTCATTTGGACTGATCACGCCTGAAATGTCCGCAGTTGTGGGCGGTGTAAAAGAAATTCTCTTCGGAGAGTCCTCTAACGCCACACCCATCGCCTCCCCCCCTTACGAAATTGGTCAGACAGAATTTGTCAGCCCGTTAGAAATGTAGTCGGAGAATAAGATATGACACGTATAACGCTTTTAGCACTTTTAATGCTTACAGCCGCCGCCGGCTGCACAACCACCAATGTCAGCAGCCATTGCTCCATGGCACTGCCCGGCAACCTCGATCGAGCCATCGGTGAGGTTGAACAGCGCCTGGCCAGCGGCTGCGAGTACCAGTTCGACAGCTATTTTCAGCAGCTGTTGTCGCTTGCTGAACAGAATCCGGACAGCGAAAACAAAATACGCTTCAGTGACCACCTGGTCCGCGTCAATGAAATGGGCGTCATCAGTCAGCGTCAGGCACGCGAGTACTACAACCGCTACTTCAACGTAAAGTTTGTCTCTCTCAGCGGCGACTACAATACCTGCGCGCAGGCCTGTCCCGTGCAAGGGGAAGTGATGTCGAACATGCGCAACGAGTTGCGTGACAAGCAGGTAGGCCTGTTGAAAGCCAGCGACGATAAAGCGGCTTACTACCGCGCGGATCACCTGCTCAAAGAGGCGGACCTGGTACTCGAAGCCACATGTCGCGCCTGTGCGGCAGGCTCAACAAACGCGGCAGGCAGCCGATAAAATGGAAGGCGGTCTGCGGCAGTTCTGCTATGGCACAGGGGTAGGCATTAGTCTTACCGGGCTTGCCCTTTACGGCCAGGATCGCCTTTCACCATCGGGTATCGATTCGGTAGGCAACTGGCTGCAGATCAATCTCGGACATTCCATCTGGTTATTTGCCGCGGTCGCCCTGCTCTTTATTTTCACTCTGATAAAACTCTCCGCACAGCTTCGTAGCAACCTGGATGAGCCTGATGATACGTCACGCATCTCTGCGTTGGATCAGATGTTAGATGTCTGGACTCAGGTGTTTATCGGCATTGGCGTGGTCTGGACAGCTGTTGGTATGCGTGCGGCGCTGCAATATGCGCTGGGTGAGCCTGACACAGCATTGGCGGACAGCGCTGACAACGTCCTGCGCAAACTTGTTGATGGCGGCATCCTGCTGGCGCTGACAACAACTATCGTAGGCGCGGTGGGTGGTTATCTGATGCGGGTTTGCAAAACCATCACTCTGGGGGCCGCGCTGCAACAGTACTATGACCAGCTGGAACGCCGCGACATTGCCGAGTTGGTCGCCGCAACACAGCGCATAGAACAGCAACTCCAGCCTGATCCACCCGTCAACCAGAACATCACACGTATGCCCGGAGCGCAGCTGTGAGGAGACGACGCCTGGCACATATGGAGGAAGACAGCCTGCAGGCGGATGTGATGCGTTTCATGGCTATCGTCGCATTCTGCCTGATCGCCATCCTGGCAATGGTGCGGA
>CBDUMB010000253.1:0-5461 GCA_965368205.1 uncultured Pseudomonadaceae bacterium
AATTTCAGCGTCCAGCAATACATCTGGGAGGTCCGCTTGTAGTGCTTTGAGTTGTGCACCCATGACGCTGACGCTGGCTTGCCACTGAGGTGTTGCCAGTGCATCAGTGATGTTTGCCCTTGCATCTACCGCGTAAGGCGCGTCAATCTGCTGGTTCACTTTCAGCTGCGCAAGCGTGCCGCTCACCCGGGTGCGCCCGGCCACATCCGGCAGCTGCATACTTGCCATGCTGATTGTGTAAGCGGCATCGAGACGCAGTGGCCAGTTACCCTTTGGATTAACGTTGCCATTTGCCTGGAGATCAATCTCAGGTGTTTTTATCTCCAGCTCAGGCAGATCGATCCCCGCCTCGTCCCACACCAGATCAATCGCAGCCACGCGATCCAACTGCGCCAGTTCGCTGGGGTCAGACGCCGTCAGATCCTTCCGCAATATCACAGCCTGAGTCAGTTCAAATTCATCAACGCGGATTGAGACCGGCAGAGAAAGCGACTCCGGCAAGGGTGATGCCGGCTGTGGCACGTCCGGTTTTTCTACATCGGTACCGATCAGAACCACCCGCAGCCCCTGCAGGCGAAGGTGTTCTACATGAACCAGGGCGTCTGAAAAAAGAATCACACTGGGCAACCAATCCAGATTCGCCTCCTGCAACTCCAGGGCAATGGACTCATTCTCATAACGCACACCGCGCAGAGAAAGCGGCCCAGCAAGCGTGCCTTCAACCTGCTCAATAGCCAGCTGACCATCCATCAGCCACTCAACTTGAGACACCACAAAACGACTGCCTGCGTTGCTTGCAAGCGCTATCCAGAGGGCGACAAGTACAACGATCAGCAGCACCAGAACGCCACTTGCCAACCAGGATATTGTGCGGCGGGTTCGGGTCAAAGGTCAGGCCCTACGGTGAGGTGCAAGCGTATGCTGGTATCCGGGTCGTCCAATGGATGGGCAAGATCGACACGAATCATGCCAACTGCCGTCAGGTAACGCAGTCCGATACCTACAGATGACTTCAGATCAAATTCAAAGTCCTTGGTTGCGTTACCCACGTCATAAAAAGCGGCAATACCCAGATTACCCCGCACAAGATAGTCGACCTCGATACTGCCTGTGGCCAGGTAGCGCCCGCCTACTTCGTTGCCATTTTCATCAATGGGCGAGAGCGCTTCATAAGCATAGCCACGTACAGAACGATCGCCGCCAGCATAAAAACGTTCTGAAGGGGGGAGTTCGTCAAACTGCTTGGTGCTGGTTGCGCCAAAGCCGCCGCGCAGCAGCAGCCGCGCGCGCGAAGCCAGCGGCAGCACAGCATTGGCATGCAGCGACGCCTGCAGGAAAGTAGTGTCGGTCAGCGGACCTTCGACACCGCCATGGACATCCAGTGTTGCGGAAAATCCTCGCCGGGTATAACTGAGATCATCAGCCGTCTGATAGTTCAGGCTGATACCAGGCGTGAGCAGAATCGCCTGGTTGGTGGGTTCATCTCCAAATTTGAAGTTCTCCGAGCGATAGCGCAGGTAAAGTTGGCGGCGAAAAAGCCACCAGTTATCCTGCAGCCGCACACCGACACTGAACTCATTCGTCTCCGCATCGGCAACTTCCTGTTGCTCGGTTTTAAAGAAAAATGCCAGATGATCCTGATCTACGTTTGCAACGGGGATACGGTACTCTCCCCCTAAGGCCGCATTCCTGGCAGAACCTTCTACTTCTGCGCTGAATCGATGTCCCCATCGATTGATTCTGCGGAATTCCACACCGAGACCTGCGCGAGGACCGGTGTCCGTGCCGTAGCCTACCTTGGTTGTGTACTTCTGTGGCTTCATCGGCTCGGCACGCAGGGTCACCGGGATTCGATACTCAACGGCGTCCCTGCGACGGATTTCGATATCGACACTTTCAAAGTAGGCGCTGTCTGCCAATGCCAGCTGCAGATCGACCAGCTTTTCTGTGTCAAAGGGGTCGCCTGGCTTGATTTTAACAAAGCGCTGCACAAACTCATCATCAAGAATGTCCTGTTCGATCTGCACAACGTCAAAAAAATACTGCTGCCCGCCTTTCAGAGTCAGATTGATATCAGCGACTTCCTGCAGTGGATAGACCTTCATTTCGGCAACGTTGAAACGCGCATCAAGATATCCCGCCCGATAAGCAGCTGTTTGCAGACTGGCTTTCAGACTGTCGTACTTCTGATGGTGTAAAGCCTGACCCGAGGCGACGGGGCTGGCTTCCAATAAGGTTTTTATCTGCGGTAGTTCACCGGCCGAACCCTGCACCTCAACTGTGACATCACGCAAAAAAACCTGCGGGCCGGGGTTTACCTTGAAACGCGCAACAAAATCAGCCTCTGCTGTTTCATCGGTCCGGACAATTTCTTCAAGTTCACTGGATATCACCGGGCTGTAATAGCCAAAAGGCTGCAAAGCTCGTTTTATCTCGTCCGTGGCACGTCCATACAGGCGCTTCACGCTGTCCGGCGAGATGGTTTCGTTATCTTTGGCCAGGCGCTTCGCCTGAGCGTTCAAACTGATGTAAGCAAGCGCGTTTTCTTCCAGCACTTCCGACAGACCTTCGATCTCAACTTTCACCGCAGCATGGGTGAGCGTGCTGAAAAAAATCAGGCTTATGGTTATGAGATTTAAAACAGGTTTGAATACAGACATCTTCATCGCAGTATTATCCGAGTACCCACCGCGAACAAAGTTCCGGCGGCACTTACCGCATTGTGTGGTTTTTAAAGCAGGTTCCGCGGTTTTTTGGCATTACGCGTATTGCACAACCAGATTCGCTGCGTTTAAAACGCGTCCTTTACAAGACTACACTGTTCCAGCGGGCAAACAGCTGAATAATAATCTGGCTTTGTAAGTCCAATGGAGCACCGCCGTATGCCTGCAGGCCTGCATCCCAGCGCGGCAAATCGGCTCCCCTGGGTTGATTAGAGCCTGCCACCCAGAGTTAGAAAGAACTGCGTGTCATCAAGCGCCAGCGCACGACGCCCGGAAAAGTCAAAATCATGTTCTACATAACGAGCTGATGCGCCCAGGGTAATCCCATTGCGTAGTTCAAATTCGATGCCCGCTCGAGCATAAGCTGCGACGGAAAAGTCGTTTGAGCTGTCACCAAGCTCAATGATCAGAAAACTATTCGGTCCGTTGACAAGCAGCCCGCCCTCTTCTTCTGCATCATCATCGCCACTGAGATAACCCCACGCGATCGAAGGACCTGCTGCTGCATAAAGCCGCAGCCACGGCGTTGGTCTTACGGCAACAACACCGCCCATGAAAAAGTCGAGCATGAAAAACTCACCCTCTACAGAGACTTTCAAACCTGGGTTACCACCGGCGAATTCGACTTTGTCACTTTTCCAGGACACTAATCCGCCGCCTTCAAAACCATACTGCGCGCGCTCACCCCAAAGCATCTGACTGACACCACCCCCCAGAGGCAGGTTGGCATAATCACCGCGCAATTCATCTCCTGAGGCAGGGTCATTAATCGACCAGGCTTCGTCAGCGTCCGTGGTGCCCAGCCAGACCTGGGTATACTGCTGCGCAAGCGTTGACGGAATTTCCGCATCTTCCGCATGGGCAGGCGAAAGCGACCACCACAACAGCAGAAGCGGTAGAACTGCATTCAAGCGCATCACGTCAGAGTACCCACCCGTCGTTCTGCATCAGCAAAGGTGCCTCCGCCGTATCCACTAACGAGAAACGTTAGCCCAGGTTGTTCTGGCGATATCTGCCGCCAGATTCGCAACTGAGCCGGGTTCAAACGTTGATGAGCGACCTATCCAGACCGGTTCTCCGGTTTCTGTATCAAATATGGTGGTCACCAGAATCATGGTGGTTCGAACATCCGTGTAGCCTTCACGCACCATGGTCACCGTATTACCGCCCCCATAGTATGAGCCGTAACCGGCATAGTACGGCCCGGTGTAATAGGTGCGCACAGACTCCGGCACGTAGTCCTTTTCTTCCTCAATATTAGACAGCTTGGTCGCCATGACATAATCGATGTTGTGCTTTTCAACATAGGCTTCCACAGCTTCTTTGGTGGGATAGCTATCTCCCAACACTGCCAGGCTTGTTACACCCTGATGGCCAGATTTCAGTATTCTGCGTTCAATTTCTTTTTCAAACAGAAAGCGATGTGTCTGATTGCTGGTCACAGCGACGACCAGCACATTGTCTATCTGGCTACGGCTGAAGTCTTCGGCTTGCCAGTGATCCATTTGTTTGGTGGTTGTACAGGCACTCAGCGCAAGCATGGCGGCAACAACAAGTAAGGCTTTAATCATTCAACTTCCAGAGTCAATTTAGTCAATTGCGCTTCTGAGGCAGCGCTTCAGATCCCAACGTGCTCACCAACAGGAAAGCATTGGCAGTGTAACCCAACTCCGGCAAGATGTTTGTTTACGTAAGCCTAAAGCCGTGAATTGAGACGCCACCGAGCCATCCATTATCTAACGTTCCTGTTCCGCATGACATTACTCGCTCTGAGTTTCAGTTCTCCTGTGTATGCAGAGAGCTGGCTGGAACAGTTACGCAGCGCGGATTTGAATGACTATGCGCTGGGCCTTGCCGTCACAAATGCTCAGAACCCCTACGACGGCGCAGAGAACGGCGCATTTTTTTATCCGTACCTGACTTCTTTTAGAGACTCGGCAATGACCGACGACTGGTTGCTCATCCGTGAAGGCAACATTGGCATACGTTTTGTTTCTGACACTGACTGGGAGTTCGGTTTCCTCACTCATGTGAACACCCTGGGATTGGGTAACAACGACGCCGCCGAACTCACACAACTGCGCGAGCGAAACTGGACCCTGGAAGCTGTGCCGATGATGGGTTACCGCGGCTGGCCGGTGCACCTGAACTTGAAATCTTTTGTAGACATTCTCGGCCGCCACAACAGTGCTACTTACAGCCTGTCCGCAACCTGGCCCCTGCAGTTTTCAAACGGTTATCTGGTACCCGGGGTGGAGGTTGTGCATGCCACCAGCGATTACAACCGCTACTACTTCGACGTTCGTCCAGAAGAAGTCCGGCCAGAGCGTCCAGCCTACACAACTGGTGCGAGTACCAATACACAGCTGAAACTGCGCTGGGGTTATGCGCTGACAGACAAATGGCTGCTGGCCGGCAGTATGAGCCTGGAGCAATTGGATAACGCGGTCGAAGACAGCCCGATTGTTGGTCGCAGCCACCTCTGGTCAGCCAGTGTCGGGCTGGCCTACAACGCAAACATGTTCAGACCGCGCAAAACCCAGCACAAGATACCTGACCGCTTCGAATTTCGAGTGGGAGCGTTTCGTGACTCGATCGATTCAACCGTGTCATATGCCGACCCAGATGGCGGCAGAGGCACCAAGATAGACATTGAAGATGAACTGAGTGCTCAGGGAGAGGCCACGGTGCTGCAGCTGGAGGGCATCTATCGAATCGGCCACTTTCACCGTGTGCAA
>CBDUMB010000254.1:0-5458 GCA_965368205.1 uncultured Pseudomonadaceae bacterium
AGGCGGGTGGTCCCAGCGGCGGCTGGTTTTTCGAGAGCAAATGCTCACGTTCGTAGTCGGGGAGGTCGGCGAGTCTTACCATGATTCAGTTTTTCACACCTGGGTTGCTGCATTTGTTGCTGCTGTGTTCATCAACAAACCCAAAGACACTTATAAAGCGACCTCCTGCTAAGATCAACGCATGAAAGCAAGGGTTAAGTCATGAAGGCAACAATGCAGGTTCTGTTTTATGCAGTCCTGGCGGTTCAGATGGCCGCCTGTGGAAATGATGCCCACATTGAAATCGATCGAAGCCAGTACCATGACAAATTGCGGGGATTCTGGCTGGGCAGTTCCATTGCCAACTGGACAGGTTTGCCAACTGAAAATACACGTGCAGAGCCGCCGTTCTTCAATGATGACGATTGGCAGAAGCAGATCGGCCGGGAAGGTGAAGTTGTCGATTACGTGTTGGGTAATGACCCATGGGGTGCAGATGACGACACGGATATCGAGTACGTTTATCAAAAGGCCATGGAGCAAAGCGACAGCTACCTGCTCACGGGTGAACAGATTGCTTCTGCGTGGCAGACGCACATAGGTTTACCGCTACTGTGGGTGTCGAACCTTGCGGCACTTGGGCAGATGCAGAATGGGGCGCTGCCGCCGGCAACCTCCCTGCCTGAGAACAATCCAATGTGGGACATGATTGATGCGCAACTGACCACTGAAATATTTGGTGCCATGGCCCCGGGGCGCCCGGATGTGGCGCTGCAGATGTCGCATCTGCCCATCCGTACTACGGCCTACCTGCACTCACAATGGGCTGCCGAGTTCTACGTGATCATGCATTCCCTGGTTGCACTGGCCGATCCAAGCTTGTCGCGCAAAGAGCAGGTTCTCTGGATGGCACAGGAAGCCCGCAAGCGCGTACCAGATTGGTCGTACATTGCGGATATGTATGACTTCGTCAAGGCACAATACGACGGCAACCCGGACAAAGATAACTGGGAAGAGACCCGCGACAGAGTCTATGAACGCTACCAGGTACAGGGGGCGGCCGGCTATGAGTACAAGTATCCCTGGGATGCGGGCATCAACTTCGCCGCTTCAATCGTAAGTCTGCTTTATGGGGAAGGGGACTATAGAAAAACGATTCGCATTGGCACCCTGGCGGGTTGGGATTCGGACAACCCAACGGCAACCTGGGGTGGCTTATTGGGATTGTTGTACGGTTATGAGGCGCTCGAAGAACACTTCGATAAAACGGACTTCTCTGATGACTATCTGATTACGCGCACACGCTACAACTTTCCTGAGGCGCCAGATAATTTCACGGACATGGCGTCGCGTGGCCTGGACATCATCGATGGCGTGGTCGTGCAGGGTATGGGCGGCGATATTGTAGACGATCAATGGGTAATTCCAGCCATGCATGGCGGCATTGTCAGGGCAGCAGTTGAAGAGACGATCGTGCCCTGGGAGACCATTGAAGATACTGACCCTCGCTGGAATTACAGCGGGTTCACCACTGAAAGTCAGAAATGGAACGCATCCGGGGCGACTTTGACGTCTGGCCAGTCCGATTGCGTCGCTGAAATAACTTTCAGTGGCACAGCGGTACAGTACTACGCGTTCAGACATGCTGAGGCCGGAAAGGTGAGTGTGTCCCTTGATGGGGAGCAGAGTCTCGTCGACCTGTCCAGTCACGCCAGCGAACATGGGCAGTATTACGTGAAAGTATTCGAACGACTCGGGCTGGCTCCGGGAGATCACCAACTGCGAATCACCTGCGAGCGCGATGAAACGTATAAGAACATCGACATGTTATCGATTATTCCGCTTGATTCTGCAACGTAACACTTTTCGGTCAATTATAATGACGTGCATTAACTAAGCCGATATACTTGCGATGAATCTGATCAGGCAGCGACATGCTTCCTTGTTGTCGGTTCAACCATCTACTCACCCGTATATGAGGACGGTCAATGCAAGTCGAAAACAAACTCAGCCCAAGCGAAGAGCAGATCAAAGGTTTCTTTGCGCCAGGTGCGGAAGGGCCAATCTACATGCTCAATCTGCTTAAGTTCAAAGAGAAAGCCGAATACGCAGATGGGCGCGAAACGAACTTATCCGGTGTTGAGGCTTATGCGCTCTATGGCGCGGCAGTGTCAAAAATACTGGTCAACCTTGGTGGTGGGGGTATGTTCAACGCCAAAGTTGAACGGTTGATGCTGGGTGAAGTTGAAGAGCTTTGGGATTCGGTTGCCATCGCCATGTATCCAAACAGACAAGCCATGATCGAGATGATGCAGTCGGAAGAATATCAGGCGATTCACCATCACCGGGATGCAGGCCTGGCTGGACAGCTGAATATTGAGACAACAAATGCGGGTGGTATCTGGCTGGGTGACTCTGGCCTCATGCAGTCCTCTGGTGTTTAGAGCGCACCCCGCCAACTAAAAAAATGCGTAGCGGGGGGCACGTACTTTGGGCCGTTTGTGCTCATCCGGCAGTGTGCAAAGGCGTTCCATGCGGGTAACGCTGCCATCCGCGTATTCCCATATCAGTTGCTCGCCATCCATATAACGACGCACAACCACTGGTCCCCATCCGAACGCTTTGAATTCCAGCACGCCGTTGTTCCAGAACATACCGGCGGAACTGCGGGGGCAGTACTCGCGCTCGCCTAAGGTAAACAGCACGGCACCTTCAGTGTCGTTAGAGTTGTAACCTCCGGTGCTGTTTGGCCCGGAGTCGTGAATCACGCCGCTGGTAGTGACAACAACGCGTGCGCCACATTGTTCAATCCGCTCAACGTGACCAGCCCGGCCTGAAACTCCCTGCCAGAGGCCGCGTATGTCATCAGCACCCTCAGGCAGCGGTTCGGTACACTCCCGTAAAACGGGCAATGGAAAGTGCGTGTAGCTGCAACCCGGCGTGTTGCCTTTGGGTATGTCAGCTGCGATTTTGCCGGTGCCGTCGAGAACCGGCAGCTCACAGTAGTTGAGGGTGCTGCCGTCACCGGCAAGGGTTGCTGGATCGATGGTTAGAGGCGGGCGGGGTGAAAAGAACAAAAACCAGAAAACGCCGAGAACGACCAAGATGAGGACCGTGAGTGTGCCCAGGATATATTTTGTGAGTTTGCTGATCATGGCCACAGGTCCAGATTATGAATGCATCGGCTTGCTTACTTTAATGTAAAACATTACGTTAGAGGGTTCCACCTCAACGGGACAATAATGGTGTCATCCACCTACACCCTTTATGGATCGTATGCGTCTTACTACACGGCGAAAGTGCGGACCTATCTGCGCAAAAAAGGTATCCCTTTTGTCGAGCGGTTGCCCAGCGACCCCATGTTTCGTAACAAAGTCCGCCCCGCTTCGGGTAGCCACCGGATACCGCAATTACTGACGCCCGAAGGTGAGGTTATTCAGGACAGCGTGGCGATTGTCGACTACCTGGAGGCGCGTTTTCCGGACCTGCCTGCATTTCCAGACACGCCCCGACAACGTACGTTTGTACATCTCATGGAGCTGATGGGCAGTGAGGGTCTGGTAAGACTTGCGTGGCTGCATCGATGGATGTTCGAAGAGAACGATCGGTTTGTGAAAATGGACTTTGGCCGTTCGTTTAAACCCCAGGGTAGTGATGAGGAGCTTTTAAAGTACGGCAATCTCATTGCTGATCGCATGCGCAGCTATGGTCTGCCTGAATCAACGGACGACATGCGGCAGGCGCTTGATGAAAAATATCGAGAACTGCTGCGACTGTTCGAAGCGCATCTCGTACATCACCCCTATTTTCTTGGCGGACACCCCTCCGCGGCCGACTACGCTGTAATGGGGGCTATGCATGCTCATCTTGGAAGAGATCCAGCTGGTTTGCGGGTTATGCAGGATCATGCTCCGAGAACTTTTCGTTGGGTAGAACACATGATGGTGCCGGAGGTTGTGTCGCCAGAGTTTTACTCAAGACCCATTGAGTATCTCCCGGATGATGAAGTGCCGCAGACGTCGCTCGACATCCTCAATTTTATCGCAGGGGAATATGGCGAGCCGTTTGTGCTGGGTGCATTGGCGTTTAATCAGGTGATGAATCGGCTGGGTGCTTCAGCTGGCTACGAATTGTCTCCGGAGCAGGATCAGCCCTCCCTGCCACCGGAGCGCATTGTGTATAACGGTGTTGAACGCGAACATGCGGCGAACCTCTATGCAATCTGGCTGTCGCAACGCGCACAGCGTTACTTTCAGGCGCAGCCCGATCGGGTGCAAGTCCAAATCGAAGCGTGCTTTGGTGCTGGTCTGCTTAGTGCTCTTATCAATGTGCCGTTGCAATATCCTGTGGAGCGAGTCGGGAATCGTCTGCTTATTGGAGCTCTTTGAACAGTGGTAACCTGGTCAATACCCGGAGGAGGAAATGTCTGAATGAAAACGGTCCTGAAAGTTATTGTCGCACTGCCAGCCGTGCTGTTTGTGGTTATGGGTTTGCGCTGGCTGGTTGACCCGGGCGGTATTGCGCCGGAGTTCGGCTTTGTTCTGGGTGATGGCTTAGGGCGCAGTTCCCAGGTAGGGGACTTTGCGGCGTTCTTCCTGACCCTCGGTTTATGCATTCTAATGGGGCTCGTTAGCGGTCGGCGACTCTGGTACTACCCGCCGGCGATGCTTCTGTTGCTCGCCGCAATCGGTAGAGTGCTTGCCTGGGCGTTGCACGATGCAACTTTCGCGGGCGACATGATCGCGTTTGAAATTGTGGTGGCAATGTTGCTGTTGGCGGCGTCACGCTGGCTGCCGGAACGGGCGTAGGCGCGTGTACAATTTCTGTCTCAGATTCAGGATTGCGCAAGCACTCTTCGCAGCTTTTCTGGCTGGTAACAGTGCATTGGCATTGGCGACAAGTGCATCCGAGCCGGATGGCGTGCGCCCCAATATCGTTTTCATTCTCGCGGACGACCTGGGATACACGGACATTGCGCCTTACGGCGGTGAGGTGAATACGCCGACGCTGTCAGCTCTGGCGCATCAAGGCATCAGGTTTGCGAACTATCACACTGCAGCGAACTGCGCGCCTGCACGTGCCATGTTACTGACCGGGGTTAACAATCATCTGGCTGGCGTACCCAACATTCCCGAGATGCTGGCGCCTGAGCAGCGCGCCCACGAGAATTATCAGGGTGTGCTCGGCAGCAACGTGGTGACCGTAGCGACGTTGCTGGAAGACGCGGGCTACCATACGTACCTGGCTGGGAAATGGCATCTGGGTGCTACACCTGAAAAACGCCCCAGCCGCCGAGGCTTTGCGCGTACCGTGGCTTTGATGGACTCCGGCGCAGACAACTGGGAGCAGAAACCCTATCTGCCGATTTATGATGAAGCTAACTGGTTTGCGGACGGTGAACGTTTCGAACTGCCTGAGGATTTCTATTCCTCCCGATTTTTGATCGACAAAACTATCGAGTTTATTGACGGCAATCTGC
>CBDUMB010000255.1:0-5400 GCA_965368205.1 uncultured Pseudomonadaceae bacterium
ACGTCTGTACCAGAATGGATGCCGGCCAGACCTGTGACAAAGAAGCCGCCATGTTGAAATGGTTCGCAGCGGAAATGGCTGAACGGGTGACTTCCGACGGGTTACAGATTCTTGGTGGTGCGGGTTACACCAAGCTACATGCGGTAGAGCGCTACTGGCGTGACGCACGCCTGACTAAAATTTTTGAAGGCACCAGCGAAATTCAGCTGCGCATCATCTCCGACAGGCTCCTGGGCAAACCCACCCAACGCGCTAATGCATGAGTCAGTTCATACAACTGGTTGACGAGATCAGCCGCTGTACCTTGTGCGCTGAACATCTCCCTCTGGGTCCCCGGCCGGTTATCCAGGCTGACCCCGCGGCTCGGATTCTTATTGTCGGTCAGGCACCGGGCACAGCAGTGCACAAAACCGGCATCCCATTCAACGACCCCAGCGGTGATCGCTTGCGCACCTGGATGGGCGTGGACCGCGACACTTTTTACGATCAGACAAAAATTGCCCTGGTACCCATGGGGTTCTGTTACCCGGGCAAGGGCAAAGGTGGTGATTTGCCCCCTCGCCCAGAATGCGCGCCCGCCTGGCGCGAACGACTACTCGGACAATTAGACAACATCGAGCTGACCATCATCATGGGTCGCTACGCCCTGGCTTGGCACTTGAACATTCGCCCGAGCCAGACACTGAGCGCTGTGGTTGCCAACTGGCAGCAGTATTGGCCTCAGGCGCTTCCCCTGCCTCACCCGAGCCCACGCAATACCCAATGGCTGCAGAAACATCCCTGGGTAGAAGACGACATCATTCCGGAGCTGCAACAACGCATTCGCACCTTGCTTAACAAAGGCGGCGCCACGTAGACTCAAAGGTTAATACCGGGAGTTAACTATCGTCGTGACAACGCAACCTAACGCCACCACTCTGGGCGAACTCAAAGCCAGCGGCTATGAACCACAGCCTGTTAAAGAAGAAATCCGCAAAAATCTGATCAGCAAGCTGACCCGCGCTGAGCCTTTGTTCCCAGGCGTAGTGGGCTATGAAGATACAGTTGTGCCGCAGATCACCAACGCCATTCTCGGTTGTCAGGATATTATCTTTCTTGGCGAGCGCGGTCAGGCCAAGTCGCGTATCGCCCGCTCTTTGGTGTCATTACTCGATGAGTGGAGCCCGGTAATTGCCGGCACAGAAATTCCGGAAGACCCGCTACAGCCGATCACCAAAGCCGGCAAAGACCTTATCGCCGAACATGGAGACGCAACCCCTATTGCCTGGCTGCATCGCGACGAGCGTTACGGCGAAAAACTCGCCACTCCGGACATCACCATCGCGGACATCATCGGGGAAGTAGACCCGATCAAGGTTGCTGAGGGTCGCTACCTGTCCGATGAACTGACATTGAGTTACGGTCTGGTGCCGCGCATGAACAAAGGCATTTTTGCGATTAACGAGCTACCGGATCTGGCTGAGCGGATTCAGGTGGGTCTGCTGAATCTGTTAGAAGAACGTGACGTGCAGATTCGCGGTCACAAAGTGCGACTGCCCGTGGATGTGTTCATCCTGGCCACCGCAAACCCCGAAGACTACACCAATCGCGGACGCATCATCACGCCGCTTAAAGACCGCTACGGTGCCCAGATACGCACCCACTACCCCGAACACATCGAACAGGAAATTGCGATCGTCGAGCAGGAAGCCAACGTGCTGACCATGCCGGGCGTGGACGTGCATGTGGCGGATTACATGAAAGAGATTATCGCCGAGGTCACCCATCATGCACGGCGCTCACCAGATGTGAACCAACGCTCCGGTGTATCGGTACGCGCATCTATCGCAAACTTTGAAGTGCTCGTCGCCAATGCGTTTCGCCGCGCGCTCGTGCTTGGCGAAAAAGAAGTGGCGCCGCGGATATCTGACCTTGAATACATCGCGCCATCCTTTCAAGGCAAAGTGGAATTTGAAGCCATGGAAGATGGGCAGGAAGACAAAATCACCAACCGCATTATTCAGGCTGCCACCAAAGCTGTATTTGATCGCAGCCACGATCTGCAGGACCTTGCCCCTATTATCGAGGCGTTCAACAACGGCCTCAGCATTGAAATTGGCGAGGCGGTTTATGCTGAGGATTACAGTCAGATCATCGATAAAATTCCCGGCATGAGCGAACGCATCACGGCCACCACACCCGGCACACGGGCTGCAGAAGTTGAATTTCTGCTCGAAGGCCTGCATCTGAACAAGCTGCTTAATAAATACGCGGTGTCCGGCCGCTCAACCTACACAGGATAAACGCCATGGCTCCTTCGCGCCGACAACGTTACTCCGCCTGGGACGGCTCCCAACAATCAGCCTGGGATGCTGAAGAGGTCATGAAAGCACTGGCTGACGACCTGATGGAATATGGCGACCTGCGCTGGGCCATGCGTAACCTTGTTTCCCGCGGTATGCCCATTCCCGAAGGTGGTTATCTGGAAGGTTTGCGCGACATGATCCGGCAATTGCGCGAACAGAAGCAGCGACAGCTCAATCGATTCAACCTGGACTCCATCTTCGAAGATTTTCGCGAACGGCTGGATGAGATCATCGCCATGGAGCGGGATCAGATCAACGCCTGGAAAGCTAAAGCCGCCGAAGCGGAAAACTTCAGTGACACACTGCTGAAAGATATCGCCGAGCGTAACGAACAGGTTCTCGACGATCTGCCCGACAATATTGGCGCGCAGATCAAAACCCTGGAAAAGTTTGAGTTCATCAACACCGATGCGCAGAAAAAATTCATTGAACTGCTAAATGAACTGCGCAAGGCAATGACCGGCACGTTCTTCAATGACATTGAGAACATGGTCAAAAATCTGTCAGACGGCGACATAGAACGCATGAAGCAGATGATGAAAGCTTTGAACGACATGCTGGTGAAAAAAATCGCTGGCGAAGATCCTGGTTTTGATGAGTTCATGGCGGAATTTGGTGACATGTTTGGCGACAACCCGCCAAAGAACCTGGACGAATTGTTAGAGCAGATGCGCCAGCAGATGGCAGCAGCTCAATCACTGATGAATTCCATGTCTCCGGAACAGCGCCAGGCTCTGCAGGAGATGTTCAGTGGCCGTTTTGGTGATCCTGAACTGGAAGCGGAGATGGCTAAGCTGGCCAAAGAGCTCGACTTCCTCAACCCTGATGGCCAGAGCTACAATTTTTCCGGCGACGAATCCCTCGGCCTGGACGAAGCCATGAAACTCATGCAGGAAATGCATGAAATGGACGATCTGCTCGGCCAGATGCAGGATGCGGAACGTCGTGGCGACCTCAGCGGTATCAACAAAGATCTGCTGCGCGACTTGATGGGCGACGACGAAGCTGACCAGCTGGAACAGCTCGACAAACTCATGAAAATGCTGGAAGACTCAGGCTACGTGCGTAATGAGGATGAAAAAGGCTGGGAGCTGACCCCGCGCGGCTCGCGGGTGATCGGTCAGAAAGCCCTCGGCGAAATTTATCAGCGCCTGAAAAAACAGAGCCTGGGTAATCACGCGATACCAGAAGAAGGCCGTTTTGGTGAACGCATCGAAGATACCAAAGCCTACGAATTTGGCGACCCCTTCCACCTGCATATGCCAAGAACCATTCGCAACGCGATTAATCGACAGGGTCCAGGCGCGCCGGTGCAGCTCAATCCCTCAGACTTTGAGATCTACCGCAGCGAGCAGATCACCTCAACAGCAACCGCGCTACTGGTGGACCTGTCCTGGTCTATGGCGTTGCGCGGCTCGTTCCAGGCGGCGAAAAAGGTGGCGCTGGCGTTGCATAACCTGATTACCAGCCAATACCCGAAAGACAGCTTCTACATCATCGGCTTTGCAGCAACGGCTAAAGAGCTCAAACCCCAGGACCTGCCTTTCCTGCAGTGGGATGAATACGTACTGGGTACCAACATGCAACACGCGTTGCTGATGGCAGAGCGCCTGTTGTCTAAACACCCTGGCGGCAGTAAACAGATCATCATGATTTCAGACGGAGAGCCAACCGCACACATGGAAAACGGTCAGGCCATGTTTGCCTATCCGCCCACGGCTGAAACCATACGCGCAACCTTCAGAGCGGTAAAACGCTGCACCACCAAAGGCATTGCGATCAATTCTTTTATGCTGGAATCCTCTGAATACCTGCGCGCATTTATGCAGGAAGTGGCGCGCATGAATGGCGGACGCGTTTTTTACACTTCCCCGGAACAGTTGGGTGAATATATTCTTGTGGACTATGTGGAAGGCAAGCGTAAAAAGCTTGGGCGTTGAGCTGGCTCAGGATTATCTCCCGGGCGGCCTCTGACGGTTCGAATCCGCTCTCTTCGGCATACGCTGAAAGGCCCGGGTGCGCTCTTCCGGAGAAAGATTTCTGAATCGTTTTCGCAACCTGTCTTTCTGGTCTGGCGTGAGCTGCTTAAATCGCGTCAGTCCTTTGCGCATCTCCTGGCGTTGCTCCGGCGATAGTTGACTGAACATCTGCCAACGCTGCAGCAAACGCTCTCGTTGTTTGGTGTCCAGTGATTGCCATTTCCTGAAGCGATTTTGCATCTGTTTGCGCTGTTGACTGTCCATCGACAACCACCGGTCGGAACCCAGTATCAAACGCTGCTTACGCACCTCCGGCAGTGTTTCCCAGTTATCTTGATAAGCACCAAGCACCTGGCGCTGCTGTGCTGACAACTCGTTCCAGGCTACGGCCCAGGATAAGTTACTACTTGTCAGCAATACCAGGAACAGAATCAGCCTTTTCATTGTCGAACCTCCGGCAGCCCCACGGGCAATTCAGCAGATGTGTCATTGTTGTTTTCTATCTGAGCAGGTTGCCCAGCGTCTTGAAACTCCTGGGAAAACACTTCGGTAACGTCGAGTAGTTGTCCATCTACTTCAATCATGGCGCCCAGGTATTCCAGGAAAGACATCTCAACCGGCAGTTGACCTTCCTCGGAAAGAACCTGCACTGACAAAAAAACCAAAAAGCTACCAACCAGGAACCTAACCTTGAGAGGGTGCATCGGTGGCGTCCTCCTCAGTCATCATCCAGGCAACAAACTCAAGCTCTTCCAGCAGTTCAACATGCAGCGCCGCCGCCATTTCTTCGTCATCCAGCACGGGTAGCCTGTCCACCGGTGTTGTGAACAGAACAGCCCAGACAAGCATCGCGGCACAAGCACTGCCCAACCCCAGGGTTGGCCATAGCAGCCAGGATCTGCGCGTTTCGGGCACCACCTGCAGCGCCTGCGCACGCGCGCTGCGCAGCCTCGCCTGAGATACCTGGGCGAGGATCTGCTCCTGCTCGCGCAGTTGTTGGCCTGCTTGTTCAGCCCATTTCTGATCTTCCGGGTGCAGTTCATCCATCATCGTAGTCTTGCAGTTCTTCTCGTAGA
>CBDUMB010000256.1:0-5382 GCA_965368205.1 uncultured Pseudomonadaceae bacterium
CAGCTCTATGTGTTGTCAGGCGTACGCATCGATCAATTCATGGATAATCTCAAGCGTCCAGGCATTCTTGTTGATCGGAACTATCGATTGGTTTATTTGAACAATGCTGCCCGCTCAACCTTCGGTGATCTGCCGATTCACACCCAGGTGGGGCCTGTGCTTGCTGCCAAGTTGATCTCGCCTTCAGGCGAAACATTAACGCCGGAACGAATTGATGGTTCGCCCAGCGACGTATTGCAGGTAGTCGACCAGCCTGACGCGTGGATTAGTATCTCTGCGCAGCCTATACGTAATGGGCATAAGCAGATCGGTTCCATGTGGTTGTTTGAAGACGAAACCTCCAAGGTGCGCGCCTCCAGGCAATTTGAAGCCGACAAGCGTTTAGAAAGCCTGCGCATGATGGCGGGTGGGATTGCTCATGATTTTAATAACCTGCTGCAGGGTGTGATTGGTAACGCGGAACTGGTTGAGCTGAACCTGCAGGGAGATGTGGCCCACGCAAAGCACCTGCTGACAAATCTTATTGGCGGGGCGCAGCGGGCAGCAGGTTTGTCACTCAAACTGCTGGCTTATTCCGGCCGCGCACAGATTAAGGTGGACGCCGTTGATCTCAATGAACTGATTGAAGATGTTCTGGCATTTATGCAGATTGATCTTGCACCCAGTGTGCCTATTGTTGTGGCTTTATCAGAGCGACCGATCCGGGTAGCCGTAGATCCTGTGCAGGTGAACGAAATTGTATTCAATCTGCTTACCAATGCTTATGAAGCAGCGCACGAACAACAAGCATCAATCTGGTTGCGCAGCGGACAGGTAGAGTTGGATCAGGCCGCCATCGACGCCTGTCAGATTGCGACAACCGCTATTCCCGGGCATTACTGTTATCTGAGCGTTGCCGATAGCGGTCCCGGTTTAACGCCAGAAACGCTGGCGCGCATCTTTGAACCTTTCTATTCCACCAAGGAGTTAGGTAGAGGTTTAGGGTTGGCGGCCGTGTCAGGCATTGTTGCCAGTCACGGTGGTGCGTTGCGTGTTTTCAGCCCCGCTGAGATGGATGGTCATGTGGATAGCGAAGTGGGGGCTGAATTTGTAGTGTATTTCAAAGCCCTTGATGCAGCATAACTGTTTTGTTGTCTGACACCGAAAATCGGCTGTACTTTGGCTATTATCTGATTTGCGCGGCGTTCATCGCGCAGTTCATTTCAATTGGCATGTACAGCTATGTGCTGGGTCCTTTCATGATCCCGATGACCGAAGATCTCGGTTGGAGTCGAGCCGATTTCACGTTGACCCGAACCATAGGTCAGCTGGTGATGGCTACCGTCGGTGTTTTTGTCGGTGCTCGTGTCGATAAAATAGGCGGCAAGCCGATCATGCTGGGGGGGACAACCATCTTAACGGCGGGTCTTGTCAGTCATAGTTACATTGAGCAGTTGTGGGTCTGGTGGCTTCTGAACGGTGTGATTCTCACGGTGGGTTGCGCCATGGTGGGCAACCTGGTCGTCAATGTGACACTTTCCAAATGGTTTGTGGTGAATCGTGGCAAAGCGATTGCATTTGCTGCTATGGGGGTGTCTTTTGGTGGTGTGGTTTTAACACCGCTTGCAACCTGGCTTATCGATACTATCGGCTGGCGTGACGCCTGGGTGTGGTTAGGGGCCATGGCAGCGCTGTTTCTTTACCCGGTTGCGTTGTTCATGCGACGTGCGCCTGAAGACCATGGTCTACACCCTGATGGGCTAAGTGATGCACAGGTCGCCGCGGGCGCCAGCCAGCAGGCGTTGGATGAAGAAGCGCGTGCTTACACTCGACATCAGGCGTTGCGTACTTTTTCTTTTTACGCCCTGGTCATTGCATTCGGCTTTTTCTCCATCAATATTGTTGTATTGCTGCTGCAAACGGTTCCCTATCTGACGGACAGTGGTTTCAGTCGCAACGATGCGGCCCTGGCAATGTTGATAGCATCGGTGCCAGCTATGCTGTCCAAACCTGTCTGGGGTTATCTGATTGATCTCAGTCCCGTTAAACCGTTGGCGGCTATTTCCGCTTCAGTAACCGGTATAGCGCTGTTTCTAATTGTGTTTGCGGTGGGTAGCCATCAGCTGTTCTGGGTCTATGCAGCTTACGTGGTTCTGGGTCTGGGCTGGGGAGGCATGATCCCCATGCAGGAAGTCATCTGGGCGTCGTTTTTTGGTCGTAAACATATCGGTGCCATCAGAGGGGCAGGCATGCCTTTTGCGCTTGTACTGGGTGCTGCCGCCCCATGGCTCGTATCCTACTATTATGATCTTATTGGCAGCTACGATGGCGCGCTGCTGGTGGTGGCTGGACTGAATGTATTTTCCGGGGTGCTGATATTTATGGTGCCGCCGCCGACTAAAATGGGTGACAGAAGAAATTGATCAGGTGTTTGATCGCAGGTGATGGGAGAAGAAGATGGAGTATCAGAATATTGTCGTGGCACCGACGCCAGGCGTTGGCGCGTTTATCAGTGGTGTTGATCTTTCTGAGTTCGATGACGCCAGCTTGATTGAGCTGAAAAAAGCGTTTGCGGAATACGGTGTGCTGTTCTTTCGCGATCAGCAGCTTAATGAAAGCCAACACATTGCCTTAGCCAGGCGCTGGGGTGAGATCAACATCAACAGGTTTTTCACTCCGGTTCCCGGTTACCCCGAAATAGCGCAGGTACTTAAAGAACCTGAACAGACCGCTAATATAGGTGGTGGCTGGCACACTGACCATTCTTACGATCAGGAGCCAGCGCTGGGTTCCATGCTCTACGCAAAAGAGGTGCCACCGGCAGGTGGCGATACACTTTTTGCAAACTGCGCCGCTGCCTATGAGGCTTTGTCTCCCGGTATGCGCGCAACACTGGCTGGTTTGCGTGCGGTACATTCGTCGCGTCACGTGTTTGGTGAAAGTTCATCTTACTCAAATGAAATGTCGGGACGACTGGGAAATGCTGAAGCAGCGACACAGGATGCGGTCCACCCGGTGGTGATCAAACATCCACTATCGGGTCGAAAAACGTTATACGTAAATCCAGCATTTACGCTGCACTTCGAAGGTTGGACGCCGGTTGAGTCCATGCCGCTTTTACAGCAGCTGTATAATCACATGATGCGCGCTGAGTTCACTTACCGTCTGCAGTGGGCGCCTGGCACCCTGGCTTTCTGGGATAATCGTGCAACCTGGCACTATGCGCTGAATGACTATCAGGGTGAGCGTCGGCTGATGCACAGAATTACCCTGGATGGCGGGCGTATTGCAGCTTAGCCCGGTCAGTCGCGTAATTCTGGACGATTGTGATATTCGGCCAGGATTTCGGAGTTTGCCAGGGCGCTGGCATTGCCAATAGCCTCCCCCTGCAGGGTCTGACGGACAGCGAGTTCGGCTACTTTGCCGCTCAATGTACGCGGCACATCGGTTACAGAGAGTATCTTTGCCGGTACGTGGCGGGGGGACGCATGTTCGCGGATATGGTGTTTGATCGTTTCGCGAAACGCCTCCGTCAGTGTATAGCCCGGTGCCATGACAACGAATAAAACCACGCGGGTATCATCCTGCCAATGTTGACCGACACACACCGCGTCTGCGATTTCCGGCATGGCGTCCAGCAGGCTGTAGATCTCGGCGGTGCCGATCCTGACGCCACCGGGATTGAGGGTGGCATCGCTGCGACCATAGATGATGTAGCCGTCCTGGGCGGTATGGCTGGCATAGTCGCCGTGTACCCAGACGCCTGGGAAAACATCAAAATAAGCTTGTTTAAAACGAACCTGGTCCGGGTCGTTCCAGAAACCAATCGGGCAGGCTGGAAAAGACTGGGTACAAACCAATTCGCCTTTGCCCTCACTTAAAGCCTCACCAGTCTCATCCCAGACCTCGACGGCCATGCCCAGACCTGCGCATTGCAGTTCGCCAGGGTATACAGGCAGGTTCGGATTACCCAGCATAAAACAGGATACGATATCGGTGCCGCCAGACATGCTGGCTAAGTGACAGTCAGATTTGATGGCTGAATAAACGTAGTTGAAACCCTCTTCGGTGAGCGGTGATCCGGTGGATAGCAGCGCGCGTAAACTCGACAGCTGATGAGATATGCGTGGCGTCACCTGCGCCTGTTGGGCAACGCTGAGAAATTTTGCGCTGATACCCAGGACGCTTATCCCTTCATTATCACAGAGGTCAAATAAGGTGGCCGGCGAGGGATGGGTGGGAGATCCGTCATACAAGACAATTGTGCAGCCTGTTGCCAGGGCGGAGATTGTCCAGTTCCACATCATCCAGCCGCAGGTGGTGAAGAAGAACAGCGTATCGTCTGCCTTGAGATCAACGTGGAGTTGATGTTCTTTCATGTGCTGTAGCAGCGTGCCGCCCTGACTGTGCACAATACATTTTGGTTTGCCGGTTGTACCGCTGGAAAAGAGAATATAAAGCGGGTGATCAAAAGGCAGTTGCTGGAAGGTCAGTTCAGCCGCTGGACGTGCAAGCCAGTCGGACCACAGCACTTCGCCTGATTCAGGGCGCATCTGTGTGTTGAGGGTGTCGACCCAGATGACCTGTTTAATCGACGGCACCTGGGCGGCAACAGCGCGAACTTTCTTCCGTATATCTATAGTTTTGCCGGCGTAGTAATACCCTGTTGCGGCAACCAGCACGCTCGGTTCGATCTGACTGAACCTGTCCAGAGCACCCTGCTCACCAAAGTCAGGTGAACAGGATGAGAAAATGGCGCCGAGGCTGGACGTTGCAAGCATCGACACAACAACCTCAGTGGTATTGGGCAACCATGCGGCCACCCGCTGATTCAAGCCTATTCCAAGGTCGCGCAGCTGCTGTGCAACACAGGCAACCTGTTGATAAAGCTCTGCGTAACTTGTGGTGTAACGTTCGCCGTTTTCCAGTAGTGATATCAACGCGGCTTTTGACCCGCGCTTGCGCAGCAGATTTTCCGCGAAGTTCATGCGGGCGCCTGGAAACCACTGTGCGCCTGGAAAACTGTCGATATTTTCTACGGTTCTGTCAGGTCTTGTACTGCTCTTGATCTGCAGATAATTCCACAATGCTGCCCAGAACAATTCCGGCTGGGCCACGCTCCAGGTATGCAGGTCTTTGTAGTCCGCAAACTTATGGCCGTGGATTGTTTCAACATAACGGGTGAACGCAGTCATCGCCGAGTTGTCGATGACTGATTGAGAAGGTGACCACAGCGGTTCGGGCATCGGTTGTTACCCCGGCATCAGACGCTCTGAAAACAGGCGCGAACTTCTGCGACATAAACCTCAGGTTGTTCGAACGCCGCAAAGTGACCGCCTTTATCTTTGACTGACCAATAGATGATGTCCGGATAAAGGTTCTGCGCAAATCTTTTGCTCGTAC
>CBDUMB010000257.1:0-5357 GCA_965368205.1 uncultured Pseudomonadaceae bacterium
ACCTTACGCTCTGCCTGCTGCACGTGACCAGCTAGCCAGCGCGAATCTGTGGTTGCCTCAAAGTAGATATCTACCGCAGTGGATTCCGGTTGCAGCGCCCGGTATCCGGCAATGATCGCTTCAACATCTTTGTCGGGATAGCTCCGCTGCAGAACATCAGGCAACTGTGCCCACGTCAGGTCGAAGATCGCAGGGTTAGCGCCACCGACAAATAACGAATTTTCCGTGCGGTTAGTCCCCAACATCATCGGTACATCTCGACCCCAGGGCGCCGCGTCAGGTTCAAACGGGTGACGGGTTAATGTGCGTCCGTCGATCGACGGTGCGGTTGCCGCGCCGGTGCCTTCGAAAGCTGCGCGAATGACCTCTTCAGGTAGCGTCTTAATCTGCGCCAGCGTGTCTGCATTCAGCCCAAGATTCGCCACCACCTTATCTGCAGCGGCCCGGGCAACACCCTGCTCGGGAAAACGAAGCATGGCGCCGGACTGCACCACTGCCCGGTGGAACAGACCTTGCGCCGCTGGTGTTGCCATTAAGGTAGATACTTTTGCACCACCGCCGGATTCACCAAAAATCATCACCGTGTCGGGATCGCCGCCAAAAGCTGCGATATTGTCCCGCACCCACTCAAGGGCCAGCACCATATCAAGCACACCGGCAACAGCTGAGTCTTCATAGCCCTCGCCATAGTGCCCAAGTGCCAGATAACCCAGAACATTCAGCCGGTGGTTGACGGTCACCACCACAACATCTCCACGCTGGGCCAGGCGTGTACCTTCATACGCCCGCGACGAACCGCTGCCTGAAGAGAATCCACCGCCATGGAACCAGACCATGACCGGGCGCTTGCCGCCGTCAGCTAAAGCAGGCGTCCAGACATTCAGAAACAGGCAGTCTTCACTCATTGGCGGCGTGGGCACCGTTGCCCATGACGTGAATAAACCGCCGGGATTTCCGGTTGGTGTTTGTGGGCAGGTTGCTCCAAAAGCAGTTGCAGACTGGACGCCCGCCCAGGGCGCAGGTTGTGCAGGCGCGGCAAATCGGGTGGTAGACGTGTCGGCGCCGTAACGAACCCCTTTGAAAGTCAGAATACTGTTGTCACGCACACCTCGAACCGCCCCATAGGCGGTCTGGCCGAGCACTTCCGGTACTCCCGCTTCGCCTTGTGAGGCGACAACAGGTATCGCTTTGCGCACTTCATCAGAGGGCGGCTCAGCACCACAGGCGGCTATCAGGCAAACAGCCAGCCCTGCCCATATATTCACAAACACCTTTGCCACCGTTTTTCTCCCCGCCGGTTGTACTCAGCTGCCGAGCATAACAGGGCCCGCAGGAAACGGCATTTGAGTGCGTCTTCGAGATTAGACAATAATTTTGCAATTTGGAGAAGTCGTTGGGGATGCCCTTGGGATACACTGTTAAAAAGTCACATCCTGAAGGGGAACCATATGTCTGTTGCACGCGTCACTGAAGTGATCACCGGATCAAAACAGAGTTTCGAACATGCCATTGAAAAAGGTGTAAAACGAGCCTCAAAAACACTTAAAAACGTCACTTCCGCCTGGGTCAAAGACCAGCAAGTGGTTGTTAAAAACGGCAAAGTTGCCCAGTACCGTGTCACCTTGAAAGTGACCTTCATTCTGGAGGATTGATTTATGGATCTGTTAAAAACCATCATGAACGCCCAGGGTGGCGCATCCATTGATCAGATTGCGCAAAAGCTGGGGCTCGACAAATCTGCTGTTGAAGGCGTTATGGGCGCGATTGCCCCGGCCCTGGGCAAAGGAATTGCCAACAATACCCAGGCGTCAGGCGGTCTCGATTCGCTTTTAGGGGCGCTGCAGAAAGGTAACCATCAACGTTACATCGAGGACCCGGCACTGGCTGTGGATGACTCCGGCGTTGCGGAAGGCAACAAAATTCTCGGCCATATTCTCGGCAACAAAGACGTCAGCCGACAGGTGGCCAGTCGCGCTGCTGAGCAAACCGGCGTCAGCGACAGTTTGATCAAGCAAATGCTGCCCATGCTGGCGACCATGGCGATGGGGGCATTAAGCCAGAAACAATCTCAAGCACCAGAAAGTGGTAGCGACCTGGGTGGCGTGCTAGGCGCATTCCTCGGCGGTGGCGACAATAACTCCATGGTGGATGACCTGCTGGGTATGGCCGGCAAGTTCTTGAAATAACAACCCACACTCAACAAAAAACTAACAACAAGCTTGGGAGACCCAAATGCTAGATTCACTGTTCGATTTTGCCAAAGACATGGGCAAAAAACTGTTTCAATCCGATGCTGACGCGGCAGAGAGTATTCTTACCCACATCAACAGCAACAACCCTGGTGTCGATCCTCTTACCGTCGAGTTTGACGATGGGGTGGTCACGATGGCAGGTGCCGCCGTTAATCAGCCCGCAAAAGAAAAAGCCGTACTGATGGCCGGTAACGTCAAAGGTGTGGAAAAAGTTCAGGCAGACGGGATTAGCGTTCCGCCTCCACCACCTGCAGAGCCACCTCCGCCACCCGTACAGTTCTACGTCATCAAATCGGGCGATACACTTTATGGCATCGCCAAAGAATTCTACGGTAACGGCATGAAATACCCTGAGATTTTCGAGGCCAATCGCGAAGTGATTGAAGACCCGGACAAAATCTATCCGGGGCAGAAGATCCGGATCCCTGAACAGGGCTAGTTCGCGCCCCTGCGGCTGATCAATTTTCCCATCTCGACCTGATTCAACGACCAGCGTATGCTGGTCGCTGAACAAACCATCCAGGGGAGATAAAGATGGCCGCGTTTCAACACCTGTTGCGCCTCACAATTCTACTGAGCGCAAGTGCTGCTTTGGCACTGAGCCCGAACAACAAAGTCGAAAACTTCCGCCTCCTTGACCATCAAGGCGGTTCCCAGGAACTGTATTACTTTGCTGATGCACCCGCATTAGTCCTGATGACACACAGCGCAAGCTGCGCGCCCGCGGAAAGCGAACTGGCGCAGTTCAATGCGCTTCAAGCGAGTTATGATGAAGCCGGCGTGGAGTTCATGCTGATCAATTCCCTCGACCCACGCAACTCAATCCGGTCACACGCACAGAAGGTCTCACTCACCTCACCTGTGCTTATGGACACAACACAAATTATCGGCGAGTCCATGCGGCTTGAAACCGCCGGAGAAGTCCTGGTGCTGAATCCCGCCAACTGGACGCTGGCTTACAGAGGCCATGCGGCAGGCGCCGCAGATGCGCTGGAGCAACTGGTAGATGGCAAACCCGTCACTACCCAGCAGACCAAAGCAAAAGGTTGTGACGTCGAATTCCCAGAAATGGCGCGCACTGAGGCACACGCAAAAATCTCTTACAGCGACACCATTGCACCGATCCTGCAGGACAACTGTGTCGCCTGTCATCGCGAAGGCGGCATTGGCCCCTGGGCAATGACAGATTACAACATGGTTCGAGGCTTCTCTCTGATGATCCGCGAAGTGGTACGTACACAACGTATGCCACCGTGGCACGCTGATCCACAATATGGTGAATTTGCTAACGACCGTTCTCTGTCAACTGAAGAAATACAAACGCTGGTCCACTGGATTGAAGCCGGCGCACCAAGGGGCTACGGTACAGATCCGCTGGTGGAAATGGATCACAACTATCCAACCTGGGCACTCGGTGAACCCGATCTCATTATTGATATTCCCGCTGAAGAAGTACCCGCTACCGGCGTTGTCGACTACAAATACAAAATGGTTGAAAACCCACTCAACGAAGATGTTTGGGTTCGCGCCACGGAACTGATACCTGGGGATCGAAGTGTGTTACACCATGTGATCACGCGGTTCGGAGAAGTGGAAACTCAGGGTCCCCGCGCTGGGCGGCTGAGTCGGCGTGGCGGTGGCAGTCTGGGCGGCTATGTACCTGGTGCTGTAGCGAGTGACTACCCCGACGGCACCGGCACACTGTTCCCCGCAGGTTCAACCATCGAATTTCAGATGCATTACACCCCGACAGGTAAGCCGACAACCGATGCCTCACGGCTTGGCATCTACCTGCACGAGGCGCCACCTGAGTACGTGATGCAAGGCACTGTGTTCATCAATCCACGCATTCGCATTCCTGCCGGCGCGGACAATCATTCAGAAACGTCAGAAAGAGTTATTCCTGAGGATGTCATTCTGTACAGCATGTTGCCGCACGCTCACTTTCGCGGCAAAGCATCAGAATTTGTGGCGCATTATCCCGATGGTCGCGTTGAGAAACTGATCTCGGTACCGCACTACGATTTCAACTGGCAAACAAGCTACGATCTGAAAGAACCCAAATTCATCCCTGCGGGCACCAGAGTTGTGCATAGAACATGGTGGGACAATTCTGCGCGCAACCCAGCCAATCCTGACCCGACCAGGGAAGTGCCCTGGGGACAACAGTCCTGGGATGAGATGCTGTTTGGCACCATGAGCTATAGAGCGGCCACTGACGAAGAGAAAGCTGCCAGAAGCGCAGCTGCATCCATTGGCGGGGAAGACTAAACGGTTACAAGCGTCAAAAGCACCACAGCCAGCATGCTGGTTGGGATCAGTAACAGAAAGTAGATGGCCATCTGCACAAAGTACTTTGCGCAGGTGCGCCTGAAACTGCCGCTGTAATAGCGCCGCAGTGCTTTGAAGTGGTAGATGAGCAACACGAACCACAACAGCGCACCGGCGTAACCTGAAACTGTGGCGATGATGGTGTCACCTTCTGAATCCGGCAGAACCAGCATCAGCGCGTAAACGAGGAAGGCAAAGGTGTGCAGGTGCGTGGCGAACACCAGGTGCTCAACATAATACTTGTGCGACCCGATGTAGAGCAGCTGCAGAATCAGTGCAAACACAGGCAACAGGAAAAACATGGCTATGGGCAGGTTATCCATCATTGCACTCAGCGCTTCGCGGGGCTGATACACAACGTCGATCACGCGATTGACAAAAAAGCGTTGCGCGTCCGAAACAGGCTCGCTGTGTTCTGTCGCGCCCTGCGCAAGACTCAGAATAATCTGCTGTTGCACTCCGGACTCTTCCCCCGCCAGCATGCGGTGAACCTTCTCCCTGCGCTCTTCATCCAGAAGCTTATCGAGGTCACCTGCAACACTGTCAGCCACTGACTCAACCGAGGCGGTGTCATCACCTATCTGAACATTCATATCAAGATCGGAGGTCGAAGACAGCAGGAAGAAGAAGCCCAGACTGATAAACAAATACAGTCGGATCGGGCTGATGTAGCGGGCTCTTCTGTTATGCGAGAACTCAACCGCCAGCTGCCCGGGTTGAGTTAACAGCACACGAAACGTATTCAGGATCCGCGAATCTACATCAAAAGTTTCA
>CBDUMB010000258.1:0-5347 GCA_965368205.1 uncultured Pseudomonadaceae bacterium
CGTAATCCACGCCCAGGCGAAATTTCACATCGCTGCGAAAGTTCTCCACCACAATATCCGCCTGCTGCGCCATCTGGTGAAAAACCTGCTGTCCTGCAGGGTCTTTTAGATCTAACGACAGCGCGCGTTTGTTGCGATGCAGATTCTGCTCGTCAGGACCACGGCGACTGCCGGTGGCAGAGCCACTACTTCGAGGTGGTTCTATCTTGATGACATCAGCGCCCCAATCTGCAAGCAGGCGCACGGCGGTTGGCCCCGCCCGCGCGATGGTCAGATCAAGAACCTTTATATGCTGCAGCGGACCCTGCACGGGTTATGGCCTGATCAGGCGTCCGGGCAACGCATCGGTGGCTTCGCCAAGACGATAGGTCACCTCTCCCGCCACCAGCGTCGCCAGATAACCATCAGCTTTCTGCTGCAGACGTGCACCACCAGCAGGCAGGTCGTGGACAATTTCCGGCACACGCACGTTCAGGTGTTCAAAATCAATGACGTTAACATCTGCACGCATGCCCGCCTGCAGGGTGCCGCGATCAAACAGGTCTACCGCGCGAGCTGTGTCCTGGGTCTGATTTCTGATCAGTGTCGGCAGATCAATCTGCTCTCCACGGCTGCGATCGCGCCCCCAGTGGGTCAGCAACGTAGTAATGAAACTGGCATCACAAATGGTGCCGACATGCGCACCGCCATCACCTAAACCCATGACCGTGTTCTGGCTCAAGATCATTTCGCGACAACAATCGAGATTGTTTTCTGCATAGTTCGCAAACGGCGTGTAGAGGATGGCTTTGCCTTCACCCTCAAGCATCTGGTCGTAAACATATTCCCAGTGCGACACCCCTGCTTGTGCAGCCCGCGCGTGCAGACTGTCTTCTGGCGCTGGCTCATAATCAGGCGGATCACCTAACACCCATATTTTGCGGCCCTCATCCATCAGCTTGAACAGCCGGGCAAAACCCGGGGCTGTTTCTTCGCTGAGGATCCTGGCTTTACGTTGCGGGTCGCGCAGCGCAGCAACTTTGTCCGCCAGCGGCAAGCCTTGCAGCTGCATGAAAGAAGGTCGCGTAGTAAACGGCGACAGTGTTGTTGTCAGCCCCAGCAGAATGCCAATCGGACGCGGCGCCACCTGGCCGCGCATAACCAACCCCTGACTCGCGGCATCTTCTATTTTGCCCAACACTTTTTTCCACCCATGCGGGGACAACCCCTGGGCCAGAGAAATAGACATGGGCCGACCGGAATGCGCCACCATCTGTTGCAACAGAGAGAACTCATCATCCAGATCAACAAAGTCAGAGATCATTTCCATCACACCACGACCCGCATCTTTCAAACCTGCAGCAACACCCATCAGCTCATCAATTTCAGCTTTTAAAGAGGGGGTTGGCGCGCCTTTTGAACTGCGATGATTCAACGTGCGCGAACTGGTGAAACCCAGAGCACCCGCGGCAATTGCCTGACGGGTAAGCTCACGCATCTGCACAATATCCTCAGCATTGGCCGGCTCTCGATCTGCACCACGCTGCCCCATGACATACACACGCAAAGCGGCGTGCGGAATCTGCGCGCCCAGATCCATATCAAACTGACGCTGACTCAAGAAATCCATGTAATCCGGAAACGATTCCCAGGACCAGGGCAGCCCTTCGTGCAATGCCACGCCGGGAATATCCTCAACGCCTTCCATCAACTCAATCAGCACATCGTGATCGGCGGGACGCACCGGTGCAAAACCAACACCACAGTTACCCATGATCACGGTGGTCACCCCATGGTGACTGGAAGGTGACATACGGTTGGACCATGTGGCCTGGCCATCGTAATGGGTGTGGATATCAACAAAGCCAGGGGTAACCAGCGCACCATCAGCATCAATCTGTCGATCCGCCCGACCGCTGAGCTGGCCGACATCGGCAATTAAGCCGTCTTTTATACCCACATCAGCCGTCTGCGCTGCAGCGCCGGTACCGTCAATCACCGTGCCGCCGCGAATTATCGTGTCGTACGTTGTCATCTACTCCGCCCTCAATATTTGTCACCCTACGCCTGCTATGTTCTACCACAGAGCGTGGCTTTTAAAAATGGTAGAGTAGCGCCCAGCTTTAGCCGCTCATACTTTTCGAGGGAGGAAATTCAGTGATAAAAGCCGCCATTATCCTGATCGTGATCGGCATCGTTGTTGTGATCGCAGCCAATCTGTTTCTCAGCTCAGTGGACAAAGAACCGGTATTCGAACCTGTCCGCGACAATACAACTTTGCGCCAGACCACGGCCGGTGATGTTGTCGGGTTTCGAGATCAACACGGCGCCAGGGCCTGGCTGGGCATTCCATTTGCACTGGCACCCACAGGTGATAACCGCTGGCGCGCACCCAAACCGCCCGCTCCTCGTGAGGGTGTGTTGGAAGCCATGCAGGCGGGTGGCATGTGTCCGCAGTTTGCCTCCCAGCTGAGCAGTAGTGAGTTTACCGCCGGATCTATTGCCGGCTCAGAAGATTGTCTGTACCTGAATGTCTGGTCCCCGCCGAACGCGGTTGATCTGCCTGTGATGTATTGGATTCACGGCGGCGGCAACACCATCGGACATGGTGGCAGCTACAACGGTGCCGCCCTGGCAACCCGGCATAACGTCGTGGTTGTGACCATTAATTACCGACTTGGCGTGTTCGGCTGGTTCAGTCACCCTGCGTTGAACAGCGGCAATGCACTGGACGATTCCGGTAACTATGGCACCCTGGACGCGATTCGCGGACTGGAGTGGGTAGCGGAAAACATCGGCAATTTCGGTGGCAACCCGGATAACGTCACGGTGTTTGGCGAATCTGCTGGCGCCTTTGATACGCTGGCCATGATGGCATCACCTCTGGCGGAAGGCTTATTTCACCGCGCCATTGTGCAGAGTGGTGGCTTTCAGACCACACCTTTAAGTCGTGCACAGAATTATGCCGAAGCTGGCGGACACCCCTTCAGCAGCCAGGAAATAGTGGCCAATATGCTCATGGCAGACGGCACCGCAGACTCCAGACAGGATGCCATCGACTACCAGAACGACATGAGCAGTAGGCGTCTGCGCGACTATCTGTATAACAAACCCATGCAGGACTTTTTTGCTCAGTTTGATGGCGGCGGCTTTGGCATGATTAACGTGCCGGATAATTTTGGTGACGGCTATGTGTTACCGGACATGAGCACCGAGGAAATCTTCAGCAATCCGGACAACCATAATATGGTCCCCGTTATTCTGGGCACCAATCGCGATGAACCGGCACTGTTCATGACCCGTGATCCGCAGTACGTGGAGAACTGGCTGGGATTTATGCCGCGTCTGAAAGACCCGGAAACCTACAAACGCATCGTGAAATACGGCGCGCTCGCCTGGAAAGAACGCGGCGTGGACTCGCTGGCCAACTATATGCGTGCAGCGGGTAATCCTGACGTTTACGCCTACCGCTTTGACTGGGATGAAGAACCTTCCCAATTTGGCTTTGACTTAAGTGTTGCGTTAGGTGCTGCCCATGGTCTGGAAATAGCGTTTGTTTTTGGCAGCTTTGATGACGGCCTGGGCATCAGCTACATCTACCCGGGTGATGCTAACCAGATGGCGTTGTCTGACAGCATGATGTCCTACTGGAGCGAATTTGCGTACACCGGCAACCCGGGCATGGGTCGCGGCACAAACGAAACACCCTGGCTGGCCTGGAATACAGATGGCAAGCGCTCAATTATTCTCGACACGCCGGGAGACCAGGGCATTTTCATGTCTGATGAAGAGGTGACTATTGCCAGCATCAAAGCTGAACTGGCAGCTGACACGGGCTTCACGGACCCGGCAGATCAATGCAAGGTTTATGCGCGTAATTTCCGCGACCCACACTTTGTACAGGCGGAATATGAAGCGTTGAACAGCACCTGCGCCAGCATTGACCCTGCGACCATCGGATTCTTCTAGGCGCCAGCTTGCCTTTGTAGTTTACATGACGGTTTTTACCTGCATAAGCAGGACTAAACGACTAGAATAGCGGGCTTTGGCCTCTATACCCGTCGTGCTGCAGGAAGTTTTCACCGTTGTTGCTCCGGTCTTTATCATTGCCGGTGTAGGTTACATCTGGATCAAACGCGAACAGCCGTTTGACAACCTGACCGTTAGCTCGCTTGTCATGTATGTCGGCAGCCCGTGTCTGATTTATTCATCTCTGACAACCAATGCACCCGGGCTTGAGGTTCTTGCGCAAATGGCGCTGGCAGCCTTGTTTGTGATTGTCTGCAGTGTTGGCCTGGCACTGGTTTTCCTGAAAATAACCGGCTGGCCCTTCCGTACCTATCTGCCCGCACTGGTACACCCCAATGGCGGCAACATGGGTTTACCCGTGGTGCTGCTGGCTTTTGGTGAAACCGGTCTTGCGCTGGGCATGGCGTACTTTTTTGTCAACTCCATCTCTCAGTACACGCTTGGACTGGCCGTGTCTTCCGGGGAGTTCCATCCCACCCAGTTGCTGAAACAACCGGTTATATGGGCCGTGTTGGTGGTTGTTACTGTACTGGCCACTGAAACAACCATGCCACGCTGGTTTAACGCCACCACCAGCATTCTTGGTGGATTGACCATCCCTGCCATGCTGCTGATGCTGGGCACGTCGCTGGCCCGTTTGAATATATCTTCAGTACGCGAGACGCTGACCGTTGCGGTGATGCGCCTGGCGATTGGACTTGTGCTGGGATTGGCCGCGATTTACCTGTTTGATCTGACGGGCATGCTGGCCGGTGTAGTACTGCTGCAGGCCACCATGCCGGCGGCGGTGTTCAACTACGTATTTGCAGAACGCTACAATCGGGAGCCGGACAAGGTGGCCGCCGTTATTCTGCAGAGTACGGTGATGAGCGTGTTGAGCCTACCACTGCTGGTAGGCTGGGCACTGACCTTCTAGCTAGTCAGCCGCCTGCTCCCGGCTCAAACTAGCATAAGCTCGATCGACAAAGTTGGACGAATCGCCAAAAACATCGTCATAAGCTTTTGTAGGCGCAGCAGCAATAACTTCAGCAAGACTTTTACCCGCCTTGACCATAGCGCCAATGCTCTGGTGCATATCTTCTAACATCACAATATAGCTGCGCAAACCAGCATAGTCCGACACGTCACCGTGACCGGGAATAACAATGGTGTTTTCATCAATCGCGTCCAACACAGACTGGCAGAAATTAATCATGCCGCGCAGGTCGCCGCCATTGTCAGCGTCGATAAAAGGATAACCTGAGCGATTGAACACATCACCCAGGTGCACCGCATTGCTGCCCCGGAAAATGATAGCCGTATCACCTGTGGTGTGAGCGGGGCCGAATTGCAGCAGCTC
>CBDUMB010000259.1:0-5334 GCA_965368205.1 uncultured Pseudomonadaceae bacterium
ACCCTAACCGCGATGGAGCCTGATGCGGGTTTCCCCATCGCTAATCTACGCCCGGCGAACTACACCGTGCAGCCGGGACTGAAAGCCACCCTGGTACGCATGGAACAATCGTTCCTGAAAAAGATCAGTCAGAAGCCAAAACCTGCCCGCTTCCTGGGCGGCACCGAAATGGGCGGCGGCAGCTGGCAGAGCCACCGGTTTGCCATTGAGGTCAAACGTCTGCAGGCAAGTGGCGACTTCAAGATACCCGCTCTGCCAGGCGTATCTGCACGCATCAGCCATGCCATGCAGGACCCGGATTTTGCTATCAGCGACCTGTCAAAATTGATCGGTGCAGACCCGGCCATTGCTGGCGGCCTGTTAAACATCGCCAATAGCGCTTTGTTTAGAGGGGCGGATTTATGTGAAACGCTGAACGCTGCCATCGTTCGCCTAGGGCTCGCCCAGACCCGCACGTTGGTTATGACACTTGCTGCAAAGTCGCTGTTTTCTGCCCGACGCCCCTGGATTCGAACACGCTTGAATATCATGTGGCGACATGCCGTGGAAGTAGGCGCCTACGCAACCGTGCTTGCACGCCTGGATCGCGGCTACGACAACGCCAAAGCGTTACTGTTAGGTCTGCTGCACGAAATCGGCGCTGTGCCAATACTTGAACTGGCAGATCAGTTTCCGGAATTAGAGAGCTCGCCAGGTATCCTTGATGCGGTGCTGGCAAACGAGGTGCCTGGTCTGAGCGCACAAACCCTGACCAAATGGGGGCTTCACGATTTTGCAGATGCTGCCCTGCACCAGGAAAACTGGTTCTTTGAGCACGACGAAAAAGCAAGCTACACAGATCTTCTGATCGTGGCTCATCTACATGGATTGATCAAAGCGAAACGGTTTAAAGACCTGCCGCGTCTCAACGAAACACCGGCCTTTCAGAACTTAAGTACTGCTGGCCTGTCTGCAAAAGTCAGCCTGACAATCCTGGAAGAAGCTCAGCAGGAGCTTGCTGAATTACGGTCTTTGCTAACGACGTAATTTCCAGGGCGGGATAGCGTCCCAGTCGAAGGGTATTATGCCCTCTTCCACAATCTGAAAAATGCTGGCTTCGGCTTTGCCCTCATCCAGATCCAGAAATCCTATGGTGCCGTACTGCGTGTCATAGTTATGCGGATAGGTGGGTGACCCGGGATTGACGCAATAGATTCCATCAATGGTGGCAATGGCTTCACGATGCGTGTCGCCGGATACAATCACATCAGGTTTACGTTCCGGAAAAAAGCGTTCTACCCAGTGCGCCATGGTGAAATTAGGCGGTCGTTCCGGCACCGGCACATAGTGTGTCAGGCCAACCCACAAACCTTCAATCTCCAGCAACCAGGCGTATTTAACCCGAGGGTCTTGCGGCTGCACCGGCCGCCCGCCGCTGCCATCTTCGCCGTTACCACGTGCCGCTGTGACCGGGGCAATTTTCTCCAGTTCATCCAACACGTAAAGATCATGGATATCGCCCGCATGAAAAATCATGTCTACATCTGCAAACGCTGGCGCAATCTGTGGCCACAAAGTTTTGCGCGCTTCGGGTATGTGAGTATCTGAAATTAAACCTATCCGTGTTGCCATATCAGTTTGATTCCACCCTTAATGCCCTACCCAACGCCTTGTTTCCATGTACTGAGGTAAATGCTGTGCCATCCCAGACCTGTTCACCGGCAACATAAACGCCTGCAACAACCCCATCAGAACGATTCACCAGCTGGTGGCAATCAAACACATCCCGGTAGATGTATCGAATCGAATCTTCGCCTTTGTAGTTGCGCAGCGCATCAGGATTCAGCAACGCAAGGTCTGCTTTGGCCCCGATATCCAGGCGACCCACATCCAACCCGAAAAATTCAGCAGGCTCACGGGTCAGCCTTTTTAACATATGACTGAACGTTGCCTCGCTGTCGTTAAGGCCGATGTGCAACGCCCGCAGGTTGCCATCAAAAAATGCCATATTCGTCACATGGGCGCCACTGTCGTTAAAACCTGGCAGCAGCTTAGGGTGCAACAACAGCTGTTTAACGACCTCAGGATTTCTGTTTGCTGACACATAGTGCCAGTACAGATCCCGATCGTAATGATTCAGCAGCATCAGAAAAAATTCAGCGTCATCACGTATGTTTTTGCCTAATGCATCAAACACGCGATGTTCTTCATCTTCGAAAATGATATCAGGCTGGCGGCACCACAGTTGATAACGATCATAAGCATACTGCAGCGTCTGCCCCACCCAGCCGCTTACAGGCACACGGAAGATTTCCATATCGTTCAGATCGCGGGTCAGAAATTCGCGCTCCAGGCGCAGCTTGCGCCGCAGGTGGCCCAGATTAAAACCCGACTTGCCTTTGGACCACATAGCCCGGAAAGCATCTACAAATTCGGGTTCTGCCAGAATTTTTCGGCGCGCCGCAACGTCCTCCAGCTCAGTCTCTATCAAGCGTCGAAGCAGTGGATTAGCTTCCGCCAACGGACTCACCGCTCCTTCAGAATAAATACGAAAAGGAGCGCTGAGCGCCTGCATGCGAAAGTTCCCCTGCAGCAGACCTGTATTGAGCAGATTTGCAAACAAGAGTGCCTGGGCTTTGTTCTGCCGATTGTTAACCGAATCCAGCGCGGCCAGCGCGGTGATTTTCAACGGTTTTTTATACAGGCGCCCGCTGGACAACATAAACAGTTTTACCGTGAGGGCGCCATTATCCGTGGCCGGCGTCATCTGCCAGACGCGATCGTGTTTGCGTACAACATCGGTCAACGTTTTATATTCATCAAACGAGGCGTACTGGGTAGGAATACGTTTGTCCACATGGGGTTGGTTGGCCAGAAAATGCAGCGGCAGCCCATCGGTGGATAAGCCGAGATACCCCGCCTGCATACACTCGTCGAGAATCCCCACCATCTTGTCCAGTTCAGCCCGGCTAGGATCCCGGGTAATGCTGGCTTCCAGACCCATCACCTCGATGCGCAACATTGAATGCGGCACAAAAGGCGCAATATTGGCACCCAGAGGCAGCTCATCCAGGTGAGCAAGGTAATCGCGTGGGTTGTTCCAGGTGGCTTTATCTGCCGCCTTGGCCAGCACGGTTTTGGGAATATTTTCGACCCGGGCAAAACAGTCAACAATGGGATCCTGCTCCGGCGTACGCTGAGCGCCAAAGGCCAGACCAATGCTGCAATTCCCCACAACCGCACTCGTGGTGCCGTGCCGCACCATCTCCGGCAACCCCGCGTCCAACTCAACTTCCAGGTCTTCGTGGGTGTGTATATCAAGCAGGCCCGGTATCAGCCATTTCCCCGCGGCATCCGCAGTGGCGGCGGCGGATTGTTCAGGTAGCTGCGCACCGATGGCTGCAATGATGCCATCTCTGATTGCCACATCTGCCACTTTTCCGGCGGCACCGGTGCCATCAAAAACTTTTGCGTTTTGAATCACCAGATCCCAGGGTGCAGACATTATTTTCACTCCTTCAAGCGTGTAACACAGGCAGTCGGGTAGGTTACACTAATTGGCTGAACGGTTAACTGGGGAGCAAATCGTTGCAACAGGATGTCTTGGTTGTAGGCGCGGGATTCGCAGGTCTTTACGCGGCGTATCGTTTTCGCAAGCTGGGTTTAAAGGTGAAGGTGCTGGAAGCAGGCACAGGTGTGGGCGGCACCTGGTACTGGAACAGGTATCCTGGTGCACGCTGTGATGTCCCCAGCGTCGAATATTCATTTGGTTTTTCGCCGGAGTTAGAACAGGAGTGGCACTGGCCTGAAGTTTTTTCTGCACAGCCGGACATTCTCAACTACGCCGAGCACATTGCTGAACGCTTCGACCTTTACCCGCATATCGAATTCAACACTCGGGTCACTGCCGTTGACTATGACGAGAAGCAAAACGTCTGGCATCTGACAACGGAGCACACCGAAACATTCAGTGCGCAATTCTGTGTGATGGCCACCGGCTGTCTGTCGGTGCCTAACAAGCCGCAGATTCCGGGTCAGGAAGATTTTTCCGGCCAGACCCTGCACACCGGATTGTGGCCTAAAGATCCGGTTGACCTGAGCGGTAAGCGCGTGGGTGTCATAGGCACAGGTTCCTCCGGCGTACAGGCTATCCCGGAGCTCGCCCAGCAGGCTGAAGAGCTGTATGTCTTCCAACGCAGCCCGGTCTTTACCGTACCTGCCAACCGCAAAGCCATGCGCCCGGAGGTAGAACAGGTATTTAAGCAAAACTACCGCACCATCCGAGAGATGCAGCAGAAAAATCCCGGGGGCGTCTCAAACTTTCGACCTTCTCAGGCCAACACAACAGCGCCAGCGGAAGCCGCCGAACCCAAGCTGATCAAAAAACTTTCTGCAGCAGAACGGCGGGCCCGCGTCAAACTGCGCGGTTTAAACGAACTGTTAACCTACCGCGACGTGTACACAGACATCGAAGCCAACAACATTGCCAACGATCTGTTTGCTGATGAAATCCGCGACATGATCACTGACCCCAAAACCGCGGAAGGCCTGGTGCCTCGAGGTTATGGCATCGGTTGTAAACGCCAGGTTCTGGATCGCGACTACTACGACACATTTAACCGTGACAACGTCACCCTCATCGATCTGCGCGATGATCCCATCGAGACCATCACACCCACAGGCATAAGCACCTCAAAGCAGGACATAGACCTCGACGTAATTGTTTACGCAACCGGCTTTGACGCGATGACCGGGGCGCTGACAAAAGCCAACATCACCGGCAGAGACGGTCTGAAGCTCACCGATAAATGGCAATACGGTCCTCAGGCATTTCTCGGCTTGCAGATCGCCGGGTTCCCGAACCTGTTTACCGTCACCGGACCCGGCAGCCCGTCAGTGTTATGCAATATGCTCATCGCCATAGAACAGCATATCGACTGGATCGGCGATTGTATGATCCACCTGCGCAGCAACAACCTCGCTGGCATAGAGGCCAGGGAGGAAGCGGAACTTGAATGGGTTGAACATGTCAACGAAGTGGCCCAGGGCACCATGTATACAACGCCGAGCTGCAACTCCTGGTATCTGGGTGCCAACATACCCGGTAAGCCGCGTATATTCATGCCTTATGTCGGCGGCTATCCGCGCTACAAACAACGCTGTGACGATGCCGCTGCAAGCGGCTACAGCGAATTCACTCTTTTTTAAACCCTTTTTCGCACACTCGAGCAATAAGATGACTTTGACACGACAGCAATCCCTGGCCCAGTTGACAGCACCTGGACAACCCCACGAGATTCAGCCGCTTACCATCAACAGTGTACCTTGCCGGGTGTTTGCGAACGCACCTAAGTC
>CBDUMB010000260.1:0-5318 GCA_965368205.1 uncultured Pseudomonadaceae bacterium
TGCCGAAAGATTCATAGTCGATTTCTGCCGGGTTACCTGTGTAAATCACGCGTATGACGTTACCGTTGGCAATGATTGCGCTGTTTTCTTCATCAACCCGAATGGTGCCTTCAAAGCTGCCGTGAACGGAGTCTCGGCGCAACAGGCTTGCGCGCTTGATCAGATCGTCATCGCTGCCTTTACGGACGACAATAGCGCGCAAACGTAACTGCTGACCACTGCCCGTCTTTTCGATTAACAAACGCGCCAGCAGCCGACCGATACGGCCAAAGCCGTACAACACGATATCCTGGGGTTGTGGTAAAGGGGGTACATGCCGACCAATAACTTCAGCACATTCTCTTTCGACAAACGCCGTTGCTGAGACTTCACCTGCTTCCAGCTCTTCCATGTATTTGGTCGCCAGGCGCCCCACGTCTATATGGCTGGGGCCAAGGTCAAGTTTTGACATGGCTTCGAGCACTGGAAAACTCTCGAATTCAGACAGTTCGTTGTTGGCTATCTGGCGTACATAGCGATGAGTTTTCATCAGCTGCGTCACGCTCTGGTTGTACATTGCACGACCAAAGCAGTAACACACCACATTGCGCCGGTAGAGTTGGCCAATTAAGGGAATCATCGCTTCAGCCAGGGCTTCACGTTCTTTCCAATCGGGGAAGTAATCTTCGAGGGTGGGTAGCGCCACGTCGCGTCCTCTTCGGTTAGTTTGTCAGGCGGGGGTTAGCGGGCGCCATTATAGAGACTGGCTGCGCCCGAGCAACCTTGGTGACCGCTATTTTGGTCACCAAGATGTGAGCAAGTTGCAAAAACCTGTTGGGGTTATCGGAAACCTGCGTTGATTGCATCCAGTGAGGCTTGGCCAGGGCACAGATCCGCTTCATTGAGCTGATTCAACGGTTTCTGGATCGTATCCATAACATCATGGCAGTCTGACGCATTTGGATCTACGTAGAGTAGCCCGGTGACCACGTCACCGGTTTCGGCACTGCGCTGGACATAATTCAGTGCGCCCACTCTGTCGTGAGGATCATATTCCTCGTCAAGTTTATATAGTCGCAGCGTTGAGCCATCCGGCATGTTGATATCTTCTTTGCTGCCCGGCTTGTAGTCGGCAGTGATTTCATCATGTTCGGGGATGTAATCCGCATTCACCACATTCTGCATATGCGAGCGCACGTGGTCGTAACTTTTTGTAGATCCCGCGTGATTGTTAAAAGCCACACAAGGCGAAATTACATCGATAAACGCCATACCCTTGTGGCGCAAACCCGCCTTAATCAGGGGTACCAGCTGGTGTTTATCGCCAGAGAAGCTGCGCGCCACAAAGGTTGCCCCCAGCTGCAACGCCATGCTGACCAGGTCTATGGGTTCATAAAGGTTCGGGGCACCTTTTTTGGATGTGGAACCTTTATCATTGGTGGCGGAAAACTGCCCCTTCGTGAGGCCATAAGTACCATTGTTATCAACAATATAGAGCATATTGATGCGACGTCGCACGATGTGTGCGAACTGGCCCAGACCAATAGAAGCGCTGTCTCCATCACCAGATACGCCAACACAATACAGCTCGCGATTGGCGAGATTCGACCCTGTCATCACCGACGGCATACGGCCGTGTACTGAATTGAGACCGTGGGATTTGTTCAGGAAATAACTGGGCGTTTTAGAAGAACAGCCAATACCTGATACCTTGGCAAATCGATGTGGCGGCAGCGACAGCTCTGCACAGGCCTGTACGATCGCAGCGCTGACCGAATCGTGCCCGCACCCAGCGCACAGGGTAGACACCGAGCCTTCATAATCACGCCGGGTGAGGCCGATTTCGTTGAGCGGCAGATTCGGGTGATGTGCCTTAGGTTTGGCGACGAAGGTCATGATTTCACCTCAGTTAAACGCGGTAGTTTATTTTCCTGAAAATATTCCAGAATGTTTTGTTGAATAAAGTCTGCCGAGATTGACAGTCCGGCATAGTAATTCACACGCACCAGTTTAGCCGGCGAGAAATCGCCTTCGGTAATCAACAGGGTGCGCATCTGCGCATCCCTGTTCTGCTCAACCACAAACACCACGTCGTGATCGTCGATAAACGAGGTTACCTCTTCGCCAAACGGAAATGCGCGGATACGGCAGGTATCCAGAACCACACCTTCAGGTTGCAGCAGATCCAGCGCCTCAGGCATCGGCAGTGCTGTTGTGCCGTAATAAAGCACCCCTACCCGACTCTTGCCTGTGCTGATTTCCGCTGCTGGCACCAGCGTTTTTGCGGTATCCCATTTTTTCAGCAGGCGTTCCATATTTCGCTGATAGGCATCAGGGGATTCGGTATACGCGGCAAACTCATCCCGCGACGTGCCGCGGGTGAAAAAGGCACCTTTGTCCGGGTGCGTGCCTGGATAGGTTCGATAGCCGATGCCGTCACCATCCACATCAAGATACCGACCAAACACATCCAACTGATCAAGATCGTCTGCACTGAGGACTTTGCCGCGATCGTAATTTCGGCTTTCGTCCCATACAAACGGCTCGCTTAAGTTGTCATTCATACCCAGTTCAAGGTCAGACAGAATGATAATAGGTGTCTGCAGTCTGTCTGCCAGATCCAATGCTTCCGCGGCAAAATCGAAACATTCTTTTGGGGTGGAAGGAAACAGCAGTGGATGCTTGGTGTCGCCGTGAGAGGCAAATGCGGCAGACAATACGTCACTCTGCTGGGTGCGTGTCGGCATGCCTGTGGAAGGCCCTGCACGTTGGATATCCCATAAAACCGCAGGGATTTCAGCAAAGTACGCCAACCCCAGGAATTCGGACATCAGCGAAACACCCGGGCCGCTGGTCGCCGTGAATGAACGCGCACCATTCCAGGCAGCACCAATCACAATGCCGATTGCGGCGAGCTCATCTTCAGCCTGAATAATGGCAAATTTCTTCTGTCCGGTTTCAGGGTCAATACGCAGGCGATTGGCATGTTGCTCGAAAGCTTCGGCCACCGAAGTTGACGGCGTGATGGGGTACCAGGCACAGACCGTGGCGCCACCGTAGATAGATCCAAGCCCCGCAGCGGCGTTACCATCAACCATGATGCGATCGCCAACTTTGTCGGATCGACGTACCTGTATCGGCAGCGGCGCTTCCAGGTAGTCGTACGCATACTGACGGCCGATTTCCAGCGCACGTATGTTGGGTGCGATGAGCGCGTCTTTACCTTTGTATTGGGTCGCTACCATGCCGGTGATGACATCAAATTCGATATTTAACAAGCCGGCCAACGCACCGAGATAGGTGATGTTTTTAAACAGGCTGCGTTGTTTTGGATCGCTGAATTCCGGCAACAACATGGTGGCAATGGGAATACCAACCTCGTGGATATCATCCCGTCGCAGATGTTTCGGCAGCGGCTTGGAGTTGTCATAAACCAGATATCCACCGGGTTTGACCGAAGCGATATCTTCAACCAGGGTCTCAGCATTCATCGGCACCATGATGTCGACACCTTCGCGACGCCCCATGTAACCCTCTTCGCTGACCCGAACTTCAAACCAGGTTGGCAGCCCCTGGATATTCGAAGGGAAGATATTACGTGTTGCAACCGGTATGCCCATGCGGAACAGGGCTTTGGCAAACATGCCGTTTGCGCTGGCTGAACCCGAGCCATTTACGTTGGCGAAACGGATAACAAAATCGTTATAGCTGACACTCATTCTGCATAAGATCCTAGTTGGGGAATATGCACAACAGAGCGCTGCATATCCCATGCATTGGTGGGGCATCGTTCCGCGCACAGGCCGCAGTGCAAACAGACATCTTCGTCTTTCACCATCACCCTGCCCGTGGGTAATTCATCAGACAGATATAAATCCTGCTCCATATTCAATGCCGGTGCGGTGAGTCGCTGGCGAAGCTCCTGCTCCGGCGCCTTTTCTATAAAGGTAATGCAATCCATGGGACAGATGTCGACACAGGCATCACACTCGATACACAGCTTGTCGGTAAACACGGTCTGCACATCACAGTTCAGACAACGCTGTGCTTCCGCAGCGCCGAGTTCCTGGTCAAATCCCAGTTCGACTTCAACTTTGTAATTGGATAACGCCGATTGTTTCTCCACCAGAGGGACGGCGTAGCGCGCGGATGCATCATATTCAGCATCATAGGCCCATTCGTGCACGCCCATCTTGGTAGACAGGAGATTGACGCCCTGGGGTGGCCGGTCTTTCTTCAGATCTTTGCCTTGACACAAAAGGTGGATGCTGATGGCTGCCTGGTGTGCGTGTGCTGAGGCCCAGATGATGTTTTCCGGACCAAATGCGCTGTCGCCACCAAAAAATACTTTCGGATGGGTGGACTGCAAGGTGACTTCGTCCAGCACCGGACAATCCCATTTATCAAATTCCATACCGAGGTCGCGTTCAATCCAGGGACAGTGGTTGTCCTGGCCGATGGCCATGAGGATGTGGTCTGCTTCAATAAATACGTCAGGCTCGCCGCTGGGTACATATTTAAGCCGTCCGTCTTCGCCTTTGACCGGCTCCACGCACTCAAACAGCACCCCTTTCAGTTTGCCGTTTTCGTGCACAAATTCTTTCGGGGGACGATTGTTGATGATCGGAATGCCCTCCCGCATGGCATCTTCTTTTTCCCACTCCGAGGCTTTCATAACTTCAAAAGCAGAACGGACCACAACACTCACTGATTCAGCACCCATGCGCAGTGACGTGCGACAGCAGTCCATGGCGGTATTACCACCACCCATGACAATAACTTTGCCTTTGATCTCTGTGGTGTGACCAAACGCCACGCTCGACAGCCAATCAATGCCGATATGAATGTGATCATCTACAGCATCCCGGCCCGGGAGTTCCAGGTCTCTGCCGCGGGGCGCGCCGGTGCCAACAAAATAGGCGTCGAAGTCCATATCCAGCATGCTCTTCATACTGGTGATTTCATGACCGAAGTGGCACTCCACCCCCATATCGAGAATCTGTTCAACTTCTTCATCCAGTACTTCCACTGGCAGTCGAAAAGCCGGGATCTGACTACGCATGAAGCCGCCACCTTTACTTTCCTTCTCGAAAAGGTGTACCTCGTAACCCAGGGGCAGCAGATCTCGAGCGACGGCTAGTGAAGCCGGGCCTGCACCGATCAACGCGATACGTTTGCCGTTTTTCTGCGTGGGTACGCGTGGCATGTAAGCAGAGATGTCACCTTTATTGTCTGCAGCAACTCGTTTGAGACGACAGATGGCAACGGGTTTTTCTTCTGTGCGAACGCGTCGACAAGCGGGTTCGCAGGGGCGATCGCAGGTGCGGCCGAGAATGCCT
>CBDUMB010000261.1:0-5314 GCA_965368205.1 uncultured Pseudomonadaceae bacterium
TCTGGTTGTGAATATTTGATGTGTTACAGGCCTCTAGCGTGTTTATGTACTGCAGCATTTCATTTCTGGGTAATCCTCGATTCATTCTTGCTTTAGCGTTTCGCTTCCGCCCGCGCAGCATGTATTTGAAGATGGTGCGTTTGACCTTTTTCTCTTTGAGAAAATCACCCGGATTTTCGATCAGGTTTACCGTGCGCATCATGCCGCGAAAAACCTCAATCTCATCTTTGGCTGCCGCAGCCAGGGCATCACCAAAAGCCATGCCAAACCATTTTTTCAGGGAGTCGGGCTTATCCAGGTCGCGGCCTGACATCACAGCGTCTGCGCGTTTAATACCGTTTTTGTCTTCCTGCAGACTGGCTTTGAATATGGGTCCTATGCGTTCTTCCGTGAGCTTCTGGAAAGCCAGCGCTCGTGCGGTACTGTCAGTTTCGCTGGCGAGCACATCAGCCAGAATCTGCGCATGCAGAATACCTATGCTGCAGCCGCGCCCGTACAGAGGGTTGGTCCGCGCGCAGGAATCACCGACCGCAAAAAAGTTGTGTGCAGCAGGTTGACCATCTTTCACAAAGTTGCGCCACACGGCGTGGATTTCACCGATGCCAAATGATTCGGTGGTCGCCTGGGCTTTGTCGGGTGCAACCCAGGGCACCAGGCCTGGAATAGTCCGGCAGATGGCATCAAAACGATCTCCTTCCTTGACCGCTTCGCGCAGCTCAGATTCGCCGTTGGGAATGCAGATGATGATGGCAAAGTGACCGTTGTCTCCTGGGAATACGCCATATTTCATATACCCCAGGTCACCAGCGGCGGGATCTTCGCCGTGTCTTGAAGGCTCACTAACGCCTGGGTTGAGTTTGTAGTGACGCGTGTAGTAGACAATTTCAGCATCATCGCGCTGTTCTTCTATAGCAGCACCTGCATCCATCAGCCACTTGCGGAATTTGGACGCGCGTCCGGTTGAGTCCACGTAGACGTCGGCTTCAAAGATGGACTTGCTGTTGTTGTCAGAGCGATCCGTGAGTTCCAGACCGGTGACATGCAGGCCATTGGCTTGCTGTTCTGTGCGCACACCGGTGATGTAGGTTTTATTGTGGATGACAATATTGTTCATGCGCTCGACGTATCGCCGCAGTACGGTTTCGATGGTGGCGCGGCGGCACATCAGGATCCACAGTTTCTCGTCACCCGGTTCAGGTTTGTAGTGTGGCAGCAGGTGAGGTGGCACCATATCTTCAAAGTTAACCCGGCGTGCCCCTGCTGCAAAAAATTCTTCCAGCAGGCTTGGGTGATGCTCTTCAAGCAGGGAACACATAAGACCAAGGAAGGCATGCGGGTGGCGGAACTGTGCTGCCCCACGGCGCTGCCAGGCAAAAAAGGCCTGATCGGCATCACCCTCTGGTGGTGGGATATCACGCTCAAAAAGGGTGATGGCGTGATCGTTTTTAGCCAACGACAGAGCCGTGAACATCCCGGCTATACCAGCGCCGACAACAGCGATGTTTTGGGTCATGAAAGTACTTCAGCAATTTTTAACGGGCGGGAGTTTACCAATAACAGCGGGACATTTGTCGAGGCTGTCAAATTGGTTCTAATCGGCTACCAGGCGGCTCTGCTCGCGGAGATATTTAAGTGACAACGTGATGTCAGGGTTATTGTGGGTTTCGGTCAGTGGTGTCCTGATTGTTGGTCTGGATAGACACTGGCATTGCCAGCGTGTCACTGCCGGCATACAACGTTCGATGCGGAAAGGGTATTTCGATGCCTTCCTGATCAAAGGCGGTTTTCACCCGTTCATAAATGCCGTTACGCAGGGCCAGATAGTTTTCTCGTGCGGCCCAGACAGAAAACTGAATGTTGATGGAAGAGTCGCCAAAGCCCTGCATGATGATGAGTGGCGCGGGTTCATCGAGGCAGAGATGGAATTCTGCGGCTACCTTCAGCAATACGTCTCTGGCCCGCGCGATATCTTCTTTATAGGCGATGCCTACCTGTAAGTCGAAACGACGGATCGGATGGCGGGTTAATGAGGTTACGGTGGATTTCATCAGATTTTCATTGGGGATGCGAACATACAGATTGTCGTAGGTTCGCAGTTTGACGGACAACAAATCGATTGAAAGCACTTCACCTGTGATGTCACCTACTTTAATGGCGTCGCCCACTTCGAATGCCCGTTCGGCGATGAGAAACAGGCCGCTGATCAGATTTGATGCAGACGTTTGTGATGCGAAACCCACGGCCACAGATAGTATACCTGCCGCCCCGAGCAACACCGTGAGGTCGAAACCCGCCTGTTGAACCGCCATGACGGCAAATATGCCGAAGACGAGGTAAAAGGAACCACGTTGTATCAACAACAATAAGTTTGGCGAAAACACGTCCGCTGGAATCAGGCGGGTCGCGCGGCGCGCTAATCGTGCAAATATCCACCCTGAAACGAGCATAACGCTCGCGCGAAACAAGGTGTCAAAGGGTATGTCTGTCCAGCTCATATGTTTACCTGTTCTCAGCCGAAGAGAAAGCCGATCGCTTTTCTCACGGAGCTTCTGCTGTCGGTAACTCGGGCGTCACTCACGCGCTCGGCTGAATCCAGAAAATCTGGCGCACTGTCACCGAGGACAACGCGTGCTCCGGATAAGGTTTCTTCACACTCGATAGATACGGGCGCGGACCACAGTTGGCCATCACATCGGAAAACTGGAAGTTCCGGAGCAGGAATGCTCAAGCGGGTAATATGGAGTTGTTCCTGGCTGGCGTTTTGGATGGTGATCGGCGCGCGAATGGTATGTGAAGTTTCTGGCAGCTTGTCTCGGCTTAACCTCGCCTGTGTCTGTGTTGCAAATGCAACTTCGCCCTGTAACGTGTTGGGGCCGAGCCAGGTTTCAGACATCAGCTCAGTTGCAAGATCCGCAAGCACCACGTTGTTGCTCGCGATGATTCGCAACCAGGCGGGATAACCCACATAAACGGTTAAAGATTGACCCGAGGGAATGAAAAGGTCGCGAACAGGTCGGGCAACAACATTGCGTGCAGGCGCAACCGGTTCGCAGTTGAAATCAATTTGAGATTCCCCAAGAGCCGTTCGCCACTCCTGGCGCCATTTGTCGGTGCTCTTCCAGAAGACATCATGTGGGTATTCGAAACGCGTAGCCACATCGGTTGGCGATCTCAGTAAATGTACAGCCAGCGTGCCCATTTCAATTTTTGCAGGTGAATCAATCTCACACCTCACCTTGCCCCACCCTGTGTGTGTTTGTTTGTCATCCATATAAAAAGTACAGGGTCAGCATCGAATATTTCTCATTTGTAAGCCAGCTTATCAGGTTTCCAATAATCTATTTGTGATCTCTGCTTAAAGCGACTTGTGCTGGAGTGTGAGGACTTCGTTCAGATCACTGGTACCGCTGCCGCCGGGCGCAGTCGCGCCGCCGATAACGTATATTTTCTGTCCTATCAGGCCTGCACCCAGGCCGTGTCTTGGTGTCGGTAGATCAGCAACTGGATGCCAACGATCTTCGTGCAGATTGTAGAGCCAGACGTTGGCAAACACCTTGGCTTCGGGCGTGAATATTTCACCGCCAAAGACCAGCAAACCTTCATCAACAACTACGCTGGCTGTACCTGCCTGGGGCAGGGGTAGCGGTGTACCGCTGTGCCAGTGATCACCTTGTAGATCATAGATTTCCGTCACATTGAGGTTACCCTGGGCGGTGCGCCCGCCGGTAATCACCAATTGATTGCCCAGCCAGCCGCCTGTTGCGCTGTTGCGAGCTGTGGGGATCGGTTCAGCGTCACGCCACTGGTCAGATACGGTGTCCCAGACCCAGTGGTTGTGGGTTTCGGTGTGATCACTGCGCTGGGCATTATCCGCACCTTTTGGGTTCTGGCCGGTCACCAGATGGATGTTGCCATCCGGGTGATAAGCAATCACGCCTTCCGCCTGTGGTGAAGGAAGGCGATTGATCAGCTGCCAACCGTCGGTGGTGAGTTTGTACACTGCATCCTGCATTGCCCAAACCTGAGTATAGCTGCCTGCGAATCCGCCGACGCAGAACAGATCACGGCCGTTGCTGACGAGTGCTGCGTGGTGCAGATTTACGGGTAGTTCAGGCAGTTCTCTCCAGTTATCGCTGTCCGGGTTATAAGCGAAACAGCGGTTGGTGAAATAAGGTACCCCCATGCGTGCCGCGATGCCGCCGGCGACATACAGTTCGCCCTGATGAACGCAGGGGTACAGCTCCTGAATTTGCAGGGGTAATGAGGCAGCCTCAGACCACGCGTGTTCCGTTGGGGTGTATCGGGTTTGCGCGAAAAGACCAGGTGTCAACGCAACACCCGCTGCCAGGGTGCTACCTGCAGCAACAAAGGTGCGCCGGTTCATGACCCGTCCTTTAACGGTGCGCGCAGATCCTGTAACCAGTGCCCGCACGCGGCAATTTCTTCTTCGTGGCTGGGTTCCCGATAAGGCTCCTGCAACGCATCACTGGTCCATTTCTGCATGACGGGCTGCGCCAGCATGTGCTGCACATAGTTTTGCGCAGCAGCCGGTAGTTTGAGGCCGTAGGTTTGTATGCGAAAAATCACGGGTGCATAAAATGCATCAACTGCTGTGAAGTTTTCACCGGCGAGAAAAGGGCCGCCGAAATTCTGCAATCCCTGTTGCCACAGTTCAGCAAGTCGCTTGAGGTCTGCGCCAAGACCCTCCGACTGTTGGTGCAGTTGAATCCGCAAGCCTACAGTCATGGCGCATTCGTTACGTAAGCTGTTAAAGCCAGCGTGCATTTCTGCGGTAGCACTACGCGCCCACGCGCGCACAACAGGATCTGTTGGCCAGGCCTGTGGGTGAGCTTCGGCAATATATTCGACAATGCTGAGCGACTCCCAGACAACGATATCGCCATCGTGCAGGCAGGGTACTAAGCCGGTTGGCGAGAAGCTGCGAAATTTCTGCCAGCTACCGCCATCGTCGAAGGGTATGAGGATTTCCTCGAAGGGAATCTCCAATGCCGTCAGCAGGGCCCAGGGGCGCAGCGACCAGGAAGAATAGTTTTTGTTGCCGATATACAGGGTATACATACTAACTGGCCTGATTGATCTCGCTGAGCACCTGGCTGGGTTTGCCGAGCAGTCTGGTGGCGATAGTGTTAAGGGATGCAGTAGAGATTTCCGGTGCCGCCAACAGTTCATGTAAGAGCGTATCCATCTGCGCGCCGGCCGCAGCCAGTTCATTGGCAAGGTCATGCAACAGTAGAACCGCAGCAGCTGTATTTGCCCCGCTGGACGGGTCGGCCAGATGGCCCTGGTCTTTATT
>CBDUMB010000262.1:0-5314 GCA_965368205.1 uncultured Pseudomonadaceae bacterium
TTTTGTTGTTGCGGTTCCCCTGGGTGCCTGGGGTTTGCTTGGTGGCATTGCGGCGGTTGCGCCGCTTGTGTTGCTGGTCAGACCGCGGCTGTATCGGCGTCACGCCTTGTTGATTGGTTTGCTGGCCATTAGCGGGGTGGCGCTTGTGAGTGGCGGTGTTGGCGGCGTGCTGGCGATTCTTGCCTCGGTTGGCCTGCTGAGTGTCGGCATCGGGTTAGCGCCGGGTGTGTCAGAACGACGCAGTCTGGTTGATGGCGCACCGGTGAAACATGTAGAGAATAAAGAGGCCTGTCTTGAACTGCTTGCCGCCGAAGTAGGTCGCGCCCGCCGTCATCAGCGACCGCTGCGCGTGGTTGCGTTGGGTTACCAGGACAGTACTGAACGTACCACCAACGAGCATCAGCTGTTTTTGCTGAAACAGGCTGTGCAGCAGGAAGTACACGTTTACTGCCCGGTCTATCAGCTTGAAACTCACGTTGTTGCCGTCGTCCCGGAATTACAGGAAGACGACCTGGATGCACTGGTTAACCGTCTCTACACAACGATTAAGTTACAGGCGCTGCACCCGGTAAACGCTGGCGTCGCAGCTTTTCCGGTTGATGCTGTCACCAGCGTCGGCTTGTTGAATAAGGCGCTGGAGAACTGTTCCGGCTCTGCGCAAAACAGAGACAACACTCAAACGCTGACGGTAGTCGGTGGTACCGGTTTCAAAGCCGAGATACCTTCGTCATGAATAGCTCCGCGGCGGCTGTGGGCGGCCGTGGGCACACAGTAGCTTACGTGATGTCACGGTTTCCGAAGCTGACCGAAACCTTTGTGCTGGATGAAATTGTGCAGCTCACGCGCAACGGCTGGGAGGTAAAAATATTTCCGCTTTGGCGGGAGCCCGCAAAACTGGTGCATGACGACGCACTTATCTGGGTGGAAGCCGCTCAGTTCCTGCCAGCACTGTCGTTAGAAATAGTGAAAGACAATGTTTACTGGATGGTCAGCCGACCCCAACGTTACTTTTCTGCGCTGTGGAATGTGGTGTTGCACAATATATCGAGTCCGCGTTTTCTGGCTGGTGCACTTGCTGCGTTTCCCAAAGCCAGTACGATGGCGCGTCGCATGCGGGTCCAGGGCGTCCGACACGTGCATGCCCACTTTGCCAGTCATCCCGCTGCGATTGCTTTTGTTGTAAACAAACTGACTGATATCCCCTGGAGTTTTACCGCTCACGGCTCCGATTTGCATCGTGAACAGGCGATGCTGGCGGAAAAAGTCTCCAGTGCGAAGTTTGCCATTGCCATATCGCAATACAATAAGCGGGTTATTCTTGAGCACTGCGCAGCGGCTGATGCTGAAAAGGTAAAGGTGGTGCACTGTGGTGTGGATCTTTCCAACTTCAATCGCGCACCGGTTGGAAAGGCGGATGCTTGTCAACCCGGTGGCACATTGCAGGCGGATCAAGCGGACAGTGTTATCAATATCGTCTGCATCGGCACTTTGCATGAAGTTAAAGGGCAGGCCTTCCTCATCAGAGCATGTGCGCGCCTCGAACAGACCCACTGGCAGTGTCACCTGATTGGCGACGGTGAAGATCGGGCGAAGCTCGAATCGCTTGCGGCTAAGTTAGGGGTAACAGATCGCGTGATCTTTCATGGTCAGTGCACAAGAGAGAAAGTGCGTGACGTCTTGAAACGAATGACCATTGCCTGCGCGCCGAGTGTGCCCACAAGCGATGGTCGACGGGAAGGCATCCCGGTGGCATTGATGGAAGCTGCGGCCGCTCAGCTGCCACTGGTGGCCAGCGATTTATCAGGTATCCCGGAACTGGTTGTGCATGAGGAAACTGGATTACTGACGGCGGTTGCCGATGTTGACAGTCTTGCCGCTGCGCTTTCCCGGCTGGCGCTGGATGCCGGATTGCGTCATCGACTCAGTGATGCGTGTCGCGAAAAAATAGAGAAAGAATTTTCGCTCTCCGGCAATGTGTCGATGTTGCAGAAATTAATACTCGAGCCGGCGGCCTGATATGTTGTTGTCGATGTTTATTTTGCTGGTGCTCATAGCGATACCGTTTACCGCCTATCCTATGCTGCTCTGGCTGCGTTCGCGCATCGCCCCGCAGGCCATATTGCGCGAACAGATCACACCGTCGGTAGACCTTGTCATCTGTGCGCATAATGAAGCGGATGCCATTGCAGCAAAACTACAGAACGCTCTGGCACTGAACTATCCACAGGATGCCTTAACGATATGGGTGGCCTCGGATGGATCAACGGACGCCACTGTGGAGCGGGCCAGCGCCTTTATCTCTCCCCGGTTACATGTGCTGAATCTACCGCGTGGTGGTAAAGCGGCGGCACTTAATCATGTTGTTGGTCTGGGGCAGGCTGACGTGGTCGCTTTTTCGGATGCCAACAGCATGTGGCAGGATGATGCGCTGCTGGCGCTGGTATCCCCGCTGGCTGATCAAGATGTAGGTGGCACTGCTGGAGACCAGCGATATGAAAAGGCATCCGCGCAGAACAGCGGCGAGCGCGGTTATTGGAGTTTCGATCGCCTGTTGAAATCCTGGCAGAGCCGGGCGGGTAATGTGATCTCTGCTACCGGTGCAATTTATTGTGTGCGGCGTGAGTTGTTTGAGCCGGCCCCGGCGGATGCGACGGATGACTTCATGATCTCCACCGCAGTCATAGCTGCGGACAGGCGATTGGTATTCGCTGAGAATGCCGTTGCTGTCGAGCCTGCGGCTGCGGCCTCGGGTATCGAGTTCCAACGCAAAGTACGTGTTATTTCCCGTGGTTTACGCAGTGTGTGGTATCGCCGGGCTTTGCTGAATCCCGCAAAGTATGGTCTGTATGCGTTAGAACTGCTTGTGCATAAGCTCTGGCGCAGATTGGTTTGGATACCCTTACTGATGCTTATATTATTGTCGCCCTTTGCGCTGATTGATGGCGGTGCAACGGCGCTTATCAGCGCAGGCGTTTTGAGTTTCACCTTCGTTGCAGTGGTGGCCCTGATTTGGGCGCCGGTTCGCCGCTTCAGGGTTTTTTCAATTGCAGGTTTTGTCATGATGGTTAATGTTGCCTGCGCAGTTGCGGCGTATAAATTTGTCACCGGTCAGCGTATGACTCAGTGGCATCTGCCACGCAGCTCAGAACCGGTGCCGAGTTCGGATAACGACACATGACATTTGTAACAACTTTTCTATTGGGTTTGATTTATCTGAACGTGCCTGCGGTTGCGGTGCGTGAATTCGGCGTGCCGTTTGCTGTAGGCGCGCTTATCCCGATGCTCCTGGTTGTGCCTGTTTTACATCGCGTGCTGATAAAAGGTGAGCCGCTCAGGTTCCCGTTGTTTCTGGTGCTGGCGATGGTGCTCCTGGTGTTGCACGCGTTGAGCGCCCTGGGTGGTATTCGCCCCCATGAGTCGCTTGCGATAGTGATTGACTGGGCTTTAGAAGGTGTTCTGCTGGCCGCATTGATTGTCAATGTGCTGCGCAGTAAAGATGACGTCATTGCAGCCGTGAAAGCATTGGTGCTGGCTGGGTTTGTCATGGGTGCGGTTGTGATCACCCAGCAATTGACAGGTGCAACTGACAATAACTTCATGGGGTTCGGTCAGCTCGATTCAGCCATGGTCAGTGATGCAGGTCAGCTGCAGACGCGTCTGGCCGGTCCGATTGGCGAGACTAACCGGTTTGCGCAGATCATGGCGGTGTTGATTCCATTAGCCGCAGCGCTGGCGTTTATCAGCACCGGTGCAATGCGCTGGTTTTACTGGCTGGCAACCCTGGTGATCAGTGGGGGTATGGCTCTGGCTTTTTCCCGGGGTGCAATTGTGGCTCTGGCGCTGGCGGCGCCGTTTGCTCTGGCTTTCAGGTTCATTCAGTTTCGACACTTGTTGCTGGGCGCCTTCGGTGCGCTTGTATTGCTGGCTCTGCTGCCCCATTACGCTGAACGAGTGGTCAGCATCGGTCAGGTTGCCGTGCAATCGCTGGGTTTGTCTCCTGGCGGGTTGCGTAACGCAGATGGTGCGGCGCGCGGCAGGATGACCGAGATGATGGCAGCGGGGCTGGTGTTTGTTGATCATCCTATCCTGGGTGCTGGCCCCGGCATGGCACAGGTCCACTATCCAAAATATGCCGCCAAGGTGGGCGGTAAAGTGCGGCCGGGCACACGGCGTTCGCACAATCTGTTTCTGCAGCTTGCCGCTGAAACGGGGGTTTTAGGTCTGGCCGCATTTTTTGCTGTTCTGGGCGTCGTTTTTGTTGGACTTGAACGCGCCCGGCATCGACATTTTAATCGCGATAGAGAAATGTGGGCAGTCATCTGCGGGCTCGAACTGGCGCTGATTATATCGCTGACCACCAGTTTGTTTCTGCATGCTGCTTATATCCGTTATTTCTGGCTTCTGATGGGTTTGTGTGTGGCAGCATCGGCGGTGTCCAGTATTCCCGTGCTTGTTAGATTGCTCAGCCGTATGCTGGGTGAAACCATGGTAAGGCTCAGACCGCAGACATGACCGAAAACGCTGGTACCGGCCAGCAGGATACCCAGCGTCAGCTCCGTGGCTCCGGGCTGTTACTGCTTGGGCGACTTGGCTCAAAAGTCATTAATTTTGGGGTCCAGGTTGCCATTGTCCGCATTCTTACCAAGGATGATTTTGGTGCTTTTGCCTACGGGCTTGCGATTGTAGCTGCGGGTGAGCTGCTGGTTAAAATCGGCCTTGGTCAAGGTGCAAACCGTTTTATTCCCTATCATTTTGAGAGGCGCGAATATCCGGAGATGTTGGGTATTCTAGCTGCGGTCACTGCCATGATTGTGGGGTTGGGTCTGCTCGGCTGGTTGGCCTTATTATGGCTTTCGCACGGCCAGGTCAGCGGCTTCCCATCCGCAAGCGGTGCTGTAGTAGTGCTGATCATTGCGTTTCTGGCGCCGTTGCAGGCGTTTGATTCCATCATGGTCCAGACGCTGGCCTGTTTTTCCAAAGCCAGACAGATTGTGATCCGTAAACACGTCATCGGACCGGGGTTGCGCGTTGCGGCAGTTGCGTGTGCTTTTTTTGCCGGTGGCAGTCCGGCAGTGCTCGCGGCGGCGTACCTTTTTGGCGGTGTCGTGGGGGTGGTGCTGTGTACAACGCTGGTATTCAGGCAGTTGTATGTGCATAACATATTGCCACTGGCGCCGTCTCTGTGGCGCGTGCCCTGGGCACCATTGTTGCGGTATTCGATTCCGCTGATCAGTAACGATGTGGTGTTCATTACCCTGACCGGCGTGACCACCGTGTTGTTGATGTCGACCGGTGGCGAAGCTGCTGTGGCGGC
>CBDUMB010000263.1:0-5295 GCA_965368205.1 uncultured Pseudomonadaceae bacterium
AACATGGCTGAGTTCAATCTAATTCCCGCAGGTTATGAAGCGCGCATGGCGCGGCTTGCTATGACACGTCTGTTGGCGATGGTCTCCGCCGTGGTTCTTCTCGCTGGCGTGTTGGCATATTTGTCACTGGCGCGCTGGGCAGAAACGCTCAGTGATGAAGTCGCGCAGCTGCAGGCCAAACAGGCCGTGTCCGCTCAGCAGCGAAACACCATTACCCAATTGCTGGCGTCCAAGAAAGAGCTTGATCAGCAGTGGTATCTGCTTGAAAGCCTGCGCAGTGGCATGCCCGCCAAGCAACTTATGGAATCTGTGCAGGCGGCGCTGCGAGAAAATGAGGTGTGGTTCGACGAATGGCGATTGCGCCGTGCTGGCATTGTTACCCAACCAGAACCTGCCGCAAATCAACCCGGCTATTTCATTGTCGTCAGGAAGTCCGGCAACAGTGATGACTGGCGTTCACTGACCCACATGACCGTAAGTGGTCAGGCTCTTGATCACTCAAGGCTGTCAGAATTTGCACAACGGCTATTGGAAGACCCGGACATAGAAGATGTCAGAGTGCAGCGTACCGCGCAGAATTTCGACCGGGCTCGTAATCCGGTGGCGGTGACATTTGATCTTGCCATTGTGCTCAGCAGCGAGCCTGGACCAAGCTGATGCAGGACATTCTGGCAAAATTCGAGGATCGTCAGCTCAAACTTCTGGCTGTTTGCGGCGTTATATTACTGTTGGGTGCTGCGTTTGCCTATGGGTTTTTACCAAAAGTGAACGAATTGCGTGGTCTGCTTGAAAGTCGTGAGGTACTGGCCCAGGTCTCCGCTACGGATGCAGGCGCTGAAGGTGAAATTGCGCGCTTGAATGATGCAATTGAAAGCCTGCGCACACGCTTACAGGGTGATATGGCAAATCTGCCGCTCAGAGAAATGGAGTCTTTCATTCTTGGCCGGCTGCAGACCATCTCCTGGCGTAACAACATGACCCTGGTGGGCGTTGAGCCGACCATGGGTGAGACGGTTGAGATGTATAGAGAGGTTTTGTTTCGCGTGGAACTGACCGGCGACTATTTCAGCTTGTTGGAATGGTTGGGTGATGTCTCTTCAGAACTCGGCTTTGTGGTGATCAAAGAATTCCAACTGGGCGTTGCGCAAGCTGATCCCCAGGCGCCGGTTTTAACGACTAGACTTTTATTAGCAGCTTACCGGGTAAAGGACCAATGATGCGGCAAGGATTGCGTGCATTTCTTTTTCTATCCACTTTCCTGGTGGTGGCAATCGCCTGGGCGGAGCCCGTGAATCCGTTTGCGCGGCCGGTGACGCCGCAGTCTGCACCTGTCGAGACGCGGGTAACCAACTCCGTTGCACAACCGGAGCTGCGAGGTCTTATCTCGGCTGGCCCTGCCAGCATTGCCAATCTGAATGGCGCAGCCCTTGCGATAGGTGAATCTTTTGCGGGTTATCAGCTGGAGAGCGTAGCGGAAGACAGTGCAACGTTTCTGCGTGGAGATGAATCGATCACGCTTTATCTAGCCAAACAGGAAGATTTGGAATGAGCAGGCTTATTAATCTATTTGTGGTACTTCTGCTTGGTATGACCATGCTGCAAGCACCACTGTGTTATGCCGCGGACGCCAATCGCGTGACCATGAGTCTAATTGATGTTGACATTGCCGAGGCTCTGGCAATGCTGGCGAAACAACGGCGCCTGAACATTCTGCTCTCTGATGATGTTGAGGGCAGTCTCTCGTTGAACCTCTACGATGTGCCTGTAGCGGATGCGGTGCAGGCGATTGCCAACGCAGCAGGTTTTGCTGTGGAAAAACGTGGGGGTGCCTATTTTGTGCTCGAGCACGAAAAAGTGGGCATGTATAACAACGGTAACCTGACCCAGGTACGCAGTTTTGAAATCCACTATGCCGATCCGTTATCGCTGGAAGAAATGCTCGAGCCTTACTTGTCGCGTTACGGCAAAATAAAGGCGCTGCCGGAGAGAAAACTGATTCTGGTGTCAGACAAGCCGGAGTTTCTCAGTCGAATAGCACTGCTGGTCCGGCATGCTGATGCGAGGCCTCAGCAGGTTATTATCGAAGCGCAGATTCTGGAAATCTCTTTAAACGAAGAAGACTCGAACGGTATTAACTGGACCAAACTTTTTGAGGCCCAGGACGGTACGGGTAGTTTTGGGACGCAGGGCCTGGCCGGTGCCGGTGGGTCTGGCTCCACTGGATTTTTCTTTGATTTCGTAAACCCCAACATCGATGTGCTGCTGACCGCATTGCAACAGGAAGGACGAGTGCGCACATTGTCCACACCAAAGCTTGTGGCACTGGATAACCAGGAAGCCGAAGTCATCATAGGTGACCGTAGAGGCTATCAGGTGACCACAACCATTAACCAGGTCACCAGCGAAAGTATTGAGTTTTTAGAGTCTGGTGTCATTCTGCGGGTCACTCCGCACATTGATGCGCAAGGTCGTGTGCTGATGGATATTCATCCGGAAGTGAGTACAGGCACAGTTGACCCGTCAGGTATTCCGTCCCAGACCACTACCGAAGTGACCACCAGTTTGCTTGTCCCCGGCGGAGAAACGGTGTTTATTGGTGGATTAATGAAACATACGACATCACAAAACTACAGGCGCGTGCCAGTGCTTGGCAGCATACCGGTAGTCAAAGCGCTGTTTTCTTCGCGGGAAGAAACGTTGCTGAATACCGAAACCATTGTGCTGATCACGCCGCGGGTTGTCTCAGATGCAACCCAGAACTGGAATGATGAGCCAGTGGAACGAATACAACAGCTCAAGCGCCAGTGGGAACTTGATACTCAGGAGCTGGACACACAGCTCGATGACGAAGAAGAGCAGGGACTGTTTGGTGTGCAAACCAGGGCAGAACCCGCCACAGTCATGGAGCTCGCTGCAGCGCCTGTGGCTGAGATTAAGTCTGAAGGTAAAACAACCCGAACAACGGACCTGCAGAACCTGCCAGGCAACCTGTTCACCGTGCAGCTCATGACCATGTCCTCACAGGCGCGTATGGATAAATATCTGGCGGAACAGGGCCTCAGTGGCCTGCCTACTGTCACCTTACGGCATGGTGAAGATGTTTCTCATGCGCTTTTGCTGGGTACATACAAAACCTATGCAGAAGCCGAGGCTGCTGCGCGCAACAGACCGGCGGCATTGCAGGATAAAGAACCCTGGATCCGGCGCTTGAGGTCACTGCAGGCGGCCATGTCACCCTCGTAAGGTTTGGCATCAGGTAATAAGGCGGCAGCGCCTGATTAAACAGCGGCAACTTTTAAGATGCCAGACATGCCGAATCAGTAATCTTGATCGAGGAACTCAGGACGACCTTTAGCCGGACGTGATGCAACGTGGCTGTTAGATCTGCCCGGTAGTGTGAACGCACGGGAACGCTGAAGGATAAATTCGCTACTTGGTTGCTCACACTGGCCACAGCCACCTGTCCATCATTAATGCTCTCAGCATGCTGGCGATCTGTGCCGGTTATTATTTTTAATAAGTTCGCTGCGTTCTAATTTCCCGTTCCACTTGCAACTTAAGAATTCGTGCAGAAAGGCAGTGAGCGCGATTGTTTAATCTCAGGAAGCCATACGCCCGGCGGTTGTGCCATCCAGCACCAGCTCGGTATCGATGGAGGTATCAATTTCAAACTTGTTGTCTGCTATCAACGCGGCAATATCACCGGAAGCAGCCACCCAGTCATTGGGTTGCAACTGTTCTGTACCCATCAGACTCACCCAGGCATTGCGGCCATTTTCTTTGGCAAGGTAGGCTGCTCGGTCGGCTACTGCGGACACTTGTTCCCAGTTAAAGCCTTCACTGCTGCGGCTTGAGAAGGGGTAGGGTGAGACACCAATGGAAGCGGAAATCTCTGCTGTTGCACCATTACTGAGTTGGTAGATATGGTCCGCTATTGACTCTCGAATTCGTTCAGCCAGGATTTTTACACCGTTAAAACTGGAAGTCTGGCCGAGAATCATAAACTCATCTCCACCCCAGCGAACGACTACATCCGAGGTGCGACAGCATTCCAGGAGCAGGTCTTTAACTGTCAACAACACTTCGTCTCCGGCATGATGCCCATGGCTGTCGTTGACCAGTTTGAACCCATCGAGGTCGATCATCATGAAAAACAGCAACTTTGATGAGTCTCGTTTACCGTCTCCGCCTTCTTTCAGGCGTCTTTCGACCATCGCGATTTCTGTTTCTATGAATTGATCTACGTAGCGCCGATTGCGCAGTCCCGTGAGCGAATCAGTTACGCTGGCTTCAGCAAGTCGATCGTTCAGAGTCTGCAGGTCTGCGTTGCGCGAGGCCAGTTCCGAGGTTCGCTCGGCGACTTCCCGTTCCAGGCGATCTCGTGCACGTTGTTCGTCGATTCGTTTTTTGCGCTGGTTCCGGACAATGCCGGCGAACAACAGCATGGTGATCAGGAAGTAACAGAAGTATGCCCAGTTCTGGCGCCACAAAGGTGGTGTAACAATAACTGCAATATTGGTTGATTGTTCGCTCCATACGCCATCGTTGTTCGAGCCGCGTACCTCAAACGTGTATTCACCTGTTGGGAGTTTGGAATATAGCGCTCGCCGAAACTTATCGACCGAGATCCAGTCGCTGTCCCAGCCGTTCAGGCGGTATTGGAATTGATTTTTGTCCGGCGAGACGAAATCCAGCGCAACAAAGTCAAATGATATAAAGGCATCTGAATGGGCAAGCTCAATAGTAGGGGCGGGCTGGCCGCTGGCGCTCTGCGCTACAGGTTTAAGATTGCCTCTGGAATATGCGCTAAGGTGGATTGTTGGCGGGCGCTGGTTGCGGGCGATTTCGCTGGGGTAAAACGCAATCATGCCCTGATTGCTGCCAAAATATAGACGACCACTCTGGCTGCGCCATTGAGCGGCCTGGATAAATTCACTTGTGCCTAGCCCGTTACGTCGATCATAGCGAACCGTACTCAGATCATTAGTGTCAAATCGATACAATCCGCCGCTACCGGTAACCCATATTTCATCCAGACTACCCAGCACGGTACCAAATATGGATTTTGGCAATCCGTTTTCCCGACCGAAGCGCTGGAAGACTGCGTTGCCCGCTTGTCTGTCGCCGGCATCCCAGCGCAGTAAGCCATTCTGCATGGTGCCTAACCACAGCGCGCCATCTTTTGATTCCATGAGCGTCCAGGGGCTACCTGCGTCAGCCGCCTGGTCGGCGGTGGGCTCCGCGATGGAGAATTGATCAAAACCGTTTTTATCTTCGCGCAAACGATTAATGCCG
>CBDUMB010000264.1:0-5293 GCA_965368205.1 uncultured Pseudomonadaceae bacterium
TGAGCAAAAGGCCATGTCTCGAGCAATCCTTGCTGCCGCGGCAGAAAACCCCGAGATGCTCACGCCAGCGCGGCAGGAAGTTCGCACAGCTTTCAAAGAAGCTGGAGATGGAAGTGAAGCACTGGAGATAGGTTGGGTTCTGCTGTTGGCGGTTGAAGGGCTGCGCTTCCTGGAGATGCTGAAGTTGTTGCCTCTGTCGCATGCAGAGCGCAATGGCCTGCACAAACAATTGCTCGAACTTGCCAAGGTGCATGCCGCGTGAAATTTTGGGGCAGTGTTTTTCTCGTCTGCTGGCTTGTTGCTTGTGAACGAGATGTAGCACCAGTGGTGGATCAAGCTGTACGACCGGCAAAGCTGTTTGAGATAAGCGGGCATCAAAACATCATCAACCATCAATTTATTGGCAAGCTGGATGCCGCACAAACTCTGGATGTTTCTTTTGAAGTAGATGGTGCTCTGCTCAGGCTTCCGCTGCGCGAGGGGCAGGCCGTAAGTAAAGGTGCTTTGGTTGCTGCGTTAGACCCTACAGATTTTGAGCTGGCGGTACGTGAGGCGCAGGTTCAGTTACGTTTAGCCAGCCAGGATCTAAATCGCAAAGAATCTCTCTTTCGAGAGCGCGGTATATCTCAATCGGCTGTAGATGATGCACAAGCAACCAACGATCTGAGCCAAGTTCGGCTTGCACAGGCGGAAGAACGTTTAGATAAGAGCAGAATTTTCGCACCATTCGACGCTTTTGTGGCCCGTAGATATGTAGACAATCGAACGAAAGTCAGAAACGGCGATAAAATTGTTCGGCTTTCAGATCTAAGTGAACTAAAAGTTATTGTTAGTCTCTCGGAAGAGTTAGTGGCAACGGTTACGCCTGAACGAGTGATATCGATGACCGCAACATTCGATTTTCTGCCCGGACAGAAGTTTCCGTTGACCTATCGCGAAAATACCGGAGAAGCAAACGCTGTGGCGCAAACGTTTATGGTGACATTCACCATGGACAGGCCTCCACAGAGTAATCTTCTGCCGGGCATGACTGCGCTCGTACAAATTGAGCTTAAAGCAGACAACACTCAATTACAGATCGCAATTCCCCCGACTGCCCTTGTCAGTGCCCCTGACGGTCATTTCTTCGTATGGATATATGATCCCGATACTCAGAGCGTGAGCCGGCGTAGGGTTATCCTTGCAGAACCCGGAGGGCAAGGAATAGGCATCGCCGACGGTCTCGAGGTCGGTGAGCTGGTGGTTGGTGCAGGCGCCAGTCAACTCCAGGAAGGAATGAAAATTCGTCCGATCGGCGAACCTGAGACACAACTTTGATTCCCCGGGCATTTCATTGAATCTCGCCCGGCTGTCTATCGACTATCCGCTGTATCCCTGGCTGCTCATCATCGCCTGTATAGCGGGTGGTCTCTATGGTATCGACAAGGTTGGACGCCTTGAGGATCCTAAATTTCCACTCAAGCAGGCTTATGTCGTTACTGTTTATCCCGGCGCTTCTGCGACCGAAACTGAGCAGGAAGTCACTGACGTGATCGAGGCTGCCTTGCAGGAGTTGCCTTATATCAAGCGGCTTACGTCAAAGTCGCTGCCGGGTCGATCGGAGGTTCAGGTTGAGATTCAAGAGCGCTACGACGATGACGATGTGCAGCAGATATGGGATGAACTGCGCCGACGGGTCAGTGAAGCGGCGATGCGGCTGCCACCGGGCACCCAAGGTCCCATCGTTGAAGATGATTTTGGTGATGTTTACGGCATTCTCTATGCCGTATCCGCAACGGGCTATCTTGAAAATGAAATCAGTGATATCGCCCGTTTGCTGGAAACGGGTTTGAACACGGTAGAGCATGTTGCCAAAGTCAGTACTTCGGGTGTGCCTGAAGAGGCGTTGTTTGTGGAGCTTGACCACGAACAGCTGGTACGCCTGGGGCTGCCGACAGATGCAGTCTTTCGCAGCATCGGCGAGGAAAATCAGGTGATGCCTGCAGCGTCGGTCGCCTACGGAGATCGACGCTTGCGACTGGCCCATACCAATGCGTTTGAAACCGAACAGGCCATTGGTGAAATGCGTATCGGTCGCCCTGGTTCCATCGAGTTTGTTCGGCTGGGCGAAGTAGCCACAATCCGCCGCGGTCCAGTGGAGCAACCTTTAGAGATTATCCGCCATCAGGGCCAGCGGGTCTTTACCGTCGGAGTTTCCGTTGTAGATGATCAGAACGTAGTGGAAGTGGGTAGGGCGGTGGATCGGCGAATGCGCGAGATACTAGGCACGTTACCTATCGGTGTAACCTATGAGCCAATCTATGCCCAGCACACAGTGGTTGAAGACTCGCTCAACGACTTTCAAATCAATCTGGGTCTTTCCATTCTGACAGTGGTCGCGGCGCTGTGTGTATTTATGGGTTGGCGTGCTGGCACCGTTGTTGGCAGTGTGTTGTTACTCACGGTTCTGGGTACGTTGTGCCTCATGACGTTTGGCGGCATAGAGCTTCAGCGCATCTCGCTTGGTGCGCTGATGATCGCCATGGGTATGCTTGTGGATAACGCTATTGTGGTGGCCGAAGGTATGGTCACCGGTGTGCAGCGCGGTTTGTCAGCAAGACAATCCGCTGCTGCATCAGTGCAGCGCACGGCTTTTCCACTGCTGGGTGCTACCGTTATCGGCATTGCGGCATTCGGCCCTATTGGGCTCGCGGACGATAATCCCGGACATTTTCTTCGATCGCTTTTTCAGGTTGTGGCTATCTCGCTTCTGCTCAGCTGGGTGCTGGCAGTTACTGTTGGACCACTGCTTGGCAGTTACCTGCTTAAAGCCAACACAGCACATTCCGAGAACGCGCTTTACAGTGGTTGGGGCTACGCACCTTATCGCCGTTTGCTTGGATTCAGTCTGCGCCATGCCTGGCTCGCCACTCTGATTCTAATTGCAATAACCGCATCATGTCTGGCTGGGTTCGGGTTTGTTAAACAGGGCTTTTTCCCGACCACAAATTCCCCGCTTCTGTTTGTCGACATGCGCTTGCCGCAAGGCATGGATATTCGCTCTACCGCTGCAGAAGTTGAACGGCTTGAGCCATTGCTGCAAGCAGATCCTGAAGTGATTGCGTTGACCAGTTTTATTGGCCGCGGTACTACCCGTTTCTCTGCAACTGTAAGGCCTGAGCAGCCCAACCCCGCCTACGCACAACTGGTGTTAAGGGTTAGAGATATCTCTAACATTGACACGACCAGAGTACGTTTGGCTGAACTGCTGCAGAGTGAAAGCGTAGACGCCGAGTTGGCTGTCAGACGCACTGAGTTTACGCCGAGTGGCACGTCAAAAATTGAAGCGCGTTTTTCTGGACCTGATGCCCATGTGTTGCGAGCCCTTGCTGAGCAGGCTTTAAACGTTTATCTCACCCACGACCTGATTGATCGAAAAACAGACTGGCGACAACGCGAACTGACACTCTCTCCCCGATTTGATGAAAGCCGTGCACGTCAGGTTGGCATCAGCCGCAACGATCTGGCCACAGCGACGGCGTTCTCTACTACCGGTGTACGGATTGGGACTTATCGCGATGAAGATAAGTTGTTACCTATTATTGCGCGCGCCCCTCGCTCGGAGTTGAGCGACATGCGAGCTGTGCAGGATCGACAAATCTGGAGCTCAGTGCAACAGGCCTATGTGCCCTTGTCTCAGGTCATTACCGGTCTTGAGCTCGATGCGGAAGACAGCATGATTTTCAGGCGCGAGCGAACCCGCACAATTGCTGCCCAGGCCAACCCGCCGGTTGGGCGTAATGCCAGTCGGGTTTTTGAAGCCATCAGGGGTGAAGTTGAGGACATCTTTCTGCCGCCGGGCTATCAGTTGGAATGGGGGGGTGAATACGAAGCTAATCTGGAAGCGATGACGACGCTGACCAGCAAAATTCCAATGGCTCTGGGAATAATGCTGATAGTTACCGTGCTTATGTTTGGCAAGATAAAACAGCCGTTGGTCATTTGGCTTACCGTACCGATGATCATCTGCGGCGTTGTTGTGAGTCTGCTGGCAACAGACCTTGCGTTCACTTTCCCCTCCTTTCTCGGATTTTTAAGCCTGTCCGGGATGCTGATTAAAAACTGTATCGTCCTTGTTGATGAAATTGATAAACGACTGCTGGAAGATGACTGGTCGCTTGAGACGATCGCCTCTGCCTGTATCAGTCGTCTGCGGCCGGTAATGCTTGCAGCAGGCACAACCATCGCCGGTATGTCGCCATTGTTGAGAGATGCTTTCTTTCGGGAAATGGCGGTTTGTATTATGGGTGGTTTGGCATTTGCCACATTGCTGACACTGATCGCCGTGCCCGTGTTTTATCGCATCGCTATAGGCAAAAAACTGAAAACCTGATATCGAAAATATAATTTCAAATACGGGGCACCACATGGTCCGCAATTTATTGGCCGCACTCTCACTGTTCATAGCGACACCGTGCTTTGCTGACACTGAAGTCACCAGCATCCAGAAAGAGATTGATCAAACTGTATGGAAGACATTTCAATATGCGTTTGAAGCATTGGACGGCGATGCGCTTAACTCTGTGTACGCCGATGAGGTGTTACGTGTGACGCCTGATGGGTTGGATACAGCTGGCTTGTTCAAGGAGGCAAACAAAGAACGATTTCAAAAAAATCGAGAAGCAGGTGATCGTATTTCTCTGGATTTCTGGCTCGATACACGCCACACCAAAGCGTCGGTCTCTTACGACACTGGCTTCTACCGCATCGCGATGACGTCCTCGACGGGAGAAACATCTTACGCTTACGGTCAATTCCACATCGTTTTGAAGAACATTAATGGCCATTGGAAAATCGTACAGGATTGGGACACTGGGTCGATTGGCGGTCGGCCCATTACAGCAGACGATTTCAACCGGCGGCAGCCCGCCAGGTTTTGAATGTAATCCCGGGATTTCGCGCCGTAAGTCAATTTGGTGTAGCCTGAGATTAAATTGACAGCAGGACAAACCATGCCGGCACCTATCGAACTGGAAATATTTACAGACTACATATGACCCTGGTGTTATCTCAGTACCGGGCGTATTGAAAAACTCAGAGCAAATTTTGATGTCAACGTGACCTGGGTGCATTTTCCGCTGCACCCGGATACCCCGGAGGGTGGTATCAGCATAGAAGAACTGTTTGCCGGACGTGATATCGACATCGAAGCCATGTATACGCGCATGAAAACCCTGATGGATGACGAAGGCCTGGCTTACGGCCGTCGTACTTACACCTATAACAGCCGCCTGGCGCAGGAACTGGGCAAGTG
>CBDUMB010000265.1:0-5238 GCA_965368205.1 uncultured Pseudomonadaceae bacterium
AGTAAAGGCAGTAATTATGCTCAGCCCGGTGACAACGGCTTGTTTGGCGAATACGGCGGACGTTACGTCGCCGAAACGTTGACCCATGCCCTCGATCAGCTCGCCGAGCTGTACGAGCAGGTCCGCCATGATCCGGAATTCCAGCAGGAACTTCACGAAGACCTTACTGATTACGTTGGGCGTCCAACCCCATTGTATTTTGCCAAGCGCCTAACAGCAGAGCTCGGCGGCGCAAAAGTCTATCTTAAACGCGAAGATCTGAATCACACCGGGGCGCATAAAATCTGCAATACGATTGGTCAGGCGCTGCTGGCGAAAAGAATGGGCAAGCCACGGGTCATTGCTGAAACAGGTGCTGGTCAGCACGGTGTTGCCACGGCAACGGTAGCGGCCCGTCTGGGCCTGAAGTGTGATGTGTACATGGGTGCAGAAGACGTCGAGCGCCAGAGCCTTAACGTCTATCGTATGAAATTATTAGGCGCAAACGTCATCCCCGTACATTCAGGTTCAAAAACGCTGAAGGACGCCCTCAACGAAGCCATGCGAGACTGGGTGACCAACGTGGATGACACCCATTACATCATCGGCACAGTTGCTGGCCCACACCCTTTCCCGATGCTGGTGCGTGACTTTGCTTCCATTATTGGCTCTGAAGCACGTGCGCAGATTCTGGCAAAGGAAGGCCGGCTACCTGACGTAGCGGTTGCCTGCGTAGGTGGAGGCTCAAATGCCATGGGCCTTTTTTACCCGTTTATTGATGACCTCGACGTCGAACTGGTTGGGGTTGAAGCTGGCGGACGAGGTATTAAAACAGGCGCACACGCGGCGCCACTGAATGACGGTAAAGTTGGGGTACTGCACGGCAATCGTACGTATCTGATGGCGGACGCCGACGGCCAGATCGCGGAAACCCACTCAATATCCGCGGGCCTGGACTATCCTGGTGTAGGGCCAGAGCACTCTCACCTCAAAGACATTGGACGCGCCCGCTACGATAGCGCCACCGATGATGAGACGATGGCCGCTTTCCGTATGCTCAACCGCACTGAAGGTATTCTCGCTGCTCTTGAATCAAGTCACGCCATTGCCTGGGTGGTCAAGAATGCACCCAGCATGGACCCGGAAGATATTATTCTGGTCAATTTATCGGGACGCGGAGACAAAGACATCAACACAATCGCGAAACTGGATAACATTACTTTGTCATGAGTAGAATCAGTCAATTTTTTGCCGAAAATCAAAGCCGTAAAGCCCTCATCAGCTTTCTGACCGCCGGTGATCCAACGCTTGCGCATACGGTACCGGCGTTACATGCACTGGTTGCCGGTGGCGTAGATATTCTTGAGGTGGGCGTACCGTTTTCAGACCCGGAGGCGGAAGGGCCCGCGATTCAGGCGTCCAGTGAGCGGGCACTGCACAACGGCACTACCCTGGTTCGGGTGCTGCAGATGATTACCGAATTCAGACAAACAAACACCCAGACACCAGTCGTACTCATGGGTTATCTGAACTCAATCCTCGCCATGCCAGATTTCCCCCAGCGCGCGCAGGATGCCGGCGTTGACGGTTTGATTATGGTTAATTTACCCCCGGAGTCAGCGGCTGAGTTACAGCCTCAGCTGCAAGCCTGCCATATCGACTTGATATATCTGATTGCACCAACCACAACAGATGAACGAGCGCGCTTTATCCTGCAGAACGCCTCAGGTTTCGTTTACTACGTTTCGCTGAAAGGCATTACAGGTGCAGACAACCTCGACACGGAGTCCGTGTCTGCCCGCCTGGCTCAGCTCAGGCAACATACCGAATTGCCTCTGTGTGTTGGTTTTGGAATCAAAACACCGGAAACAGCAGAAGCCGTTGCCAGCTTTGCCGATGGCGTTGTTATTGGCAGCGCGCTTGTGAATCTGTTAGCAGAGCATACAGACAACGTCGAAGCGGGGGCCACGGCGCTCAAGCAGGCAGCACAGGCGTTACGAGACGGCGTCAATCGCGGTGCGGATCACAGCTCAAAAGGCAGTTAACCCGTGCGCGACCTTGACGGCTGGCTGAGTTACATTGCTGAACAGCACTGGCAGACCATTGATATGGGCCTGCAGCGCATGCAGACCATGGTTGCACGCTTAAACCTGCAACAACCCGCCGCTAAAATCATCACCGTTGCCGGCACCAACGGCAAAGGTTCGACGTGTTATGCCGCTGAGGCAATGCTGCTGCAGGCTGGCTTAACTGTCGGCACAACGTTGTCGCCGCATGTCAGCTGTTTCAACGAGCGTGTACGCATCAATGGTGAACAAGCAGACGATGCCTTGTTGTGTACAGCATTCACAGCAATCGATGCGCAACGTCAGGATTTACCGTTAACCTATTTTGAATTCAGCGCGCTGGCTGCGTTGTGGTGTTTCAAACAATCCAAAGTCGATGTATGCATTCTTGAAATCGGCTTAGGCGGTCGCCTGGACGCCTTTAACGTGATTAACGCTGATATTGCCGTCATCACCAGTATCGGACTGGATCACCAGCAGTTCCTTGGTGATACGCGAGAAGCCATTGGTACTGAAAAAGCCGGCATTCTGCGCCAGGAACAACAGGTGGTGCTGGGTCCGGATATGCCGGATTCGGTTCTGCTGGCCGCTGCGCAACTGGGATTGGAACCCATTGTGTTGGGTCGCACATGGCAGGTCAGGCCCAACGCTGGTGAAGCGACCTGGGCGCTGTACGAAAACGAACAATGCCACCTGAACGCGCAACCGTACCACCAGTGTTCGCCGCAGAATCTTGTGATTGCTTACCTGGCTACCCGCTCCCTGACCAAGTCTCCTGTGTCAGTCATCGCCAAAGTTAATCCAGTTCTGCAGATGCCGGGACGGATGCAACAGCTGTTTCACCAGGGTCGACGAATTGTGCTCGATGTCGCGCATAACCCTGCTGCTGCGACATTCCTCGCCCGGGAGATGGCCCAGCGCAACTGGCGGCCGAAGCTGATTATCTGCGGCATGCTGCGGGACAAAGACCATGCGGGTGTTTATCAGGCCATTGCCAGCCAGACCGATGCACCCTGGCTGCTACTGGACACGGATGGCGAGCGCGGTCTGTCAGCGGTTGATCTGCACAGGCGATTGCCGCCAGCATCCCACGCTGAGCCGATAAAGTGGGACAACTTGATCTCCGAACTAAGTACCGCAACGCAAAGCGGAGATGTTATCCTTGCCTTTGGCTCTTTTGACCTGGTTGCTCGGGTCAATGAGCTGATAAATATTAACGTCACCTGATTCAGAACCGCCTTGCGCCACGTACGCTAGTGATTAACTCTATATGAATGAACGTACCCGTTACCGGGTAACCGGCTCTATTTTCCTCATTGCGCTGGCTGTCATCTGCCTGCCAATGATCTTCGATGGCGCCGGCACTGCGGTCAATCCGCCGCCGCCAACGCCATCTGTAGCCATTCCTCGCGACACGCCTGCGGCCCAAGCCCTCGCAGAGTTTGACGATGTTGTGCCGGTAACTGATGTGGTCGAGCGTGTTGAAGCCCTGCGCGAAGAGGTAGATGAAGACGGTTTCGATACCTCAAACGAGACGCGTTTCGGTGAACCTACACTCGCCCGAGCCACTGAACAGACACGGGTATGGGCCGTCCAGGCTGCAAGCTTTGCCAGCAAAGACAACGCCCTGGCATTCCAGCAGAGCCTGCGCGAGGCGGGCTATGAAGCGTTTACCTCAACCGTTCGGGGCAGTCGCAGCGGGGAAGAGTTGGTCAGGGTGGCAGTGGGGCCACTGCTCAATGCAAATGAAGCGCAGACTATTCAGAGGCAGATAGAAAATCGCTTCAATGTTGAAGCGGCGCTGATGGAGATGAGTCAATAATGGCCGTTGCAGGTTTAGATATTGTCATTGCTACCGTGGTGCTGTTGTCAGCCGTCATCGGCCTTATACGTGGCCTGATGAAAGAGGTGCTGTCACTGGCAGCCTGGGTAGTGGCGTTTGGGGTGGCCATGTACTTTTCTCCTTTTGTCGCCCTCAACCTGCCGGCATCCTGGGGCGCCGAATCGGTGCGCATGGTGATCGCCTTTGCCTGTCTGTTTATTGCCAGCCTTATTGTTGCCGGGATATTGCAGTGGTTGATCGCCAAGCTGGTGGAAACAACCGGGTTGACCGGCACCGATCGTTTTCTTGGCTTTCTGTTTGGCAGCGCACGCGGACTGCTGGTGGCCATTGTCATGCTGATGATTTTGCGCGAGATTGGCAGCGATACCGGGTGGTGGCAGGCGTCAATTTTACAGGAGCAGTTGCTGGCCTTTGAAGGTGATGTGCGCAATCTGTTGCAACAGGCAAAGGATCTTGCGCGTGACGTACCGACACCGGGCAGTTAGGCTTACACGTCGCATCAGCGGCATTTTCTGCGGTTCAACATAATCTGGGGTTACACATAAAATGTGCGGAATAGTGGGATTGGTCTCCAAGGGTCCAGTCAACCAGGCGATCTATGATGCGCTGACTGTATTACAACACCGCGGCCAGGACGCTGCAGGTATGGTCACCAGCGACGGCAATAAGCTGCATCTGCGTAAGGCCAACGGGCTGGTGCGGGATGTGTTCCGACAGGAACATATGCAGTTATTAAACGGCAACATCGGCATTGGTCACGTCAGATATCCAACCGCCGGCTCTTCAAGTTCCGCTGAAGCGCAACCGATGTATGTGAACTCTCCCTACGGGATAACCCTGGCACACAACGGCAATCTGACAAACGCTGATCAGCTCAAGGCTGATCTGTTTGCCGAAGATCTTCGCCACATCAATACCGCAAGCGACTCAGAAGTGCTGCTCAATGTACTGGCGCACGAACTCCAGCAGCAGCGCGCTCTGGACCCAACCCCAAACGAAATTTTTAAAGCCGTTGCCGGTGTGCACAAACGCTGTCGAGGTGCATACGCGGCGGTGGCCATGATCATCGGCTGCGGTGTATTGGGCTTTCGCGACCCCTACGGCATCCGCCCCCTGGTGTATGGCGAACGTCAAACGGAGCAGGGCATGGAATACATGCTTGCTTCGGAATCCGTTGCGCTGGATCTACAGGGATACACTCTCTTGGGCAGTGTTGCGCCGGGCGAAGCAATTTTTATCACATCCGATGGACACATACACCGCCAGATATGCGCAGAAAAAACGCGACTGGTGCCCTGTATTTTTGAGCATGTTTACCTGGCCCGTCCCGATTCAATCATGGACGATATT
>CBDUMB010000266.1:0-5237 GCA_965368205.1 uncultured Pseudomonadaceae bacterium
TCCGCGCCACCGTACTGATCTGCTGGAATTGGCATTGTCACCCCACCGGCCGGACTCAGCATTGCATCAACCGAGGCCAGTACCGATTCATAGCGCTCACTGAAGTTGCGCCGTGCAGCCATGGCCTCGTTGTACTGTGCATCAGTCACAGACGCACCAATGTCGAGAAATTCTCTGAAGTAGTTGCCGTACTCCTCGCGCCGGGAGGGATAGGTAGACGCATGCGCCTTGTGGGCTTCATAGGTGCAGATGGGGAACCAGAGTTCACCCATGGTCAGTATCTCTGGCGGAACCTCCACCTTCACAACACTGGCACCAAGAGATTCCAGCAGTGCCAATGCCGCTTCAATGGATGCCAGAAGCTCAGGGTCGGTGCCCTGGCTGGCGAACCCGGAATCGTAACCAATCCGCAATCCCGCAACACCAGCGCTGATCTGCGAAAGGTCTGGTAAAGGTGCCGGCAGAGAGGTTGGGTCGGCTTTATCCTGACCTGAGATGGCAGCCAGAACCAGACCCGCATCCTCGACGCCCCGGGTAAGAGGCCCCACGTGGTCGAGTGTCTCCCCAAGATCCAACACGCCGTGCCGGCTTACCCTGCCGTAGGTGGGTTTGAGACCCACCACACCATTAGCCAATGCAGGAAAGCGAATGGATCCGCCTGTGTCGGATCCCAGGGCGGCAAAACACAGACCCGCGGCAGTCGCAACACCGGAACCACTGGACGAAGCGCCTGCCCATAGAGTGCTGTCCCAGGGGTTTACCGGGATCTTGAAATCCGGGTGGTAGCCCACCATCGCCCCCTCGGTGAGGTTGAGTTTGCCCAGCAGGATCGCACCTGCGGATTCAAGGCGCTCAACAACAGTCGCATCGTAGTCCGGGACAAAATCTTTAAGCACCGCCAAGCCACCCCTTGTCGGCACCCCGCGTGTAAAACAGAGATCTTTTACCGCCACTGGAATGCCGTGCAACGCGCCGCGATAGCGGCCTGACACAATCTCCGCCTCGGCTTTTGCCGCTGCCTCCAGAGCCTGCTCTGCCATCACTGTCTGATAACTGTTGAGCTGACTGTCCAGCGCCGAAATTCGTTCCAGCATATGCTTCGTCAACTCAACCGGCGAAAGCTCCCGGCGCTCCAGTAGTCCGGCGATGTCGGTAATGCGGGCATAGTGGAGGTCGCTATTATTCATGTGACTTTCTGCCTGGGAAATTCTCAATTTCTACTTCTTGAACGAACAATGCAAGCCTGCAGTCGAACAGAACGACAGCTGAGTTTCTTCTATCTGCGAGGTTCCGGCACATAGAAGCGCACCACGGCACCACCAATAACAAGAAAGCAGATCGAGCACATGAAAACGGATAAATAGCCGAAGTAAGCCGCCAATAACCCACCGAGTAAAGGACCGATGGTGCCGGCAATTTCAGACGCTGTATTGGCAATGGCAATCCGGACGGGTAGATCGTCACGACTGCCGAACTCCAGTGTCAGATTCTGCGATGAATTCTGAAAACCCTGCACTGCCGCACCGATACCAATGAAAACCATAACCGTCAGGAAAACACCGGAAGAAAAAATCAGCAGCAGCGTTGCGACAACCCACATCGCAATAGACAGCAGGAAGACCAGACGGAATCCGGCCCTGTCTGCAATGCTGCCCCAGACAAGATTCGACACCGTGCCCGACAGGGTAAAAGCGAAAGTCACCATGCCAAGCAGCTGACCTGTCAGACCCAGCGACTGCCCGGCGTACAGAATGTAGAACGGCATCGCCATCCTGCCCATGGTGGCCAGCGATCGCGCAAGAAAATAGCGGGTAAACGCAGGATCGTCTCGCAACAGCTGGGGTAGGTCGTGCAACCTGGCGAGAAGATTCTGTTTGCGCTGCACCGTGGGTGGTTCGGGCTCACGAATAAAAAGCAACAGCGCCAATCCGACGCTGGTCAACACGAAAGCCAACAGAAAAACCCATGAATAGCCGACCGCAGTTGGATCATCTCCGAGAAAATAATGTCCGCCCAACCATGCAACGCCTGCCGAAGTCACGCCAGCGAGAAAATTCCGTAAGCCGGTAAGACGGCCACGCTTGGAAACCGGAATGACCTTCGACATCAGAAAATTGAAGATCACACCCTGCATGCCCTGGAACAGGCCAAAAAACAGAAGGCAGGCGATGATGGCAACCAGCGCAGCTTCGCTTTGCAGGAAAAAACCCGAGAGTGCAATCAGCAGCACACTGGCGCGCATGGCACCACCGGTGAGAAATCCAACCGGAAGCACGCGCTTGCGATGCTCTATAAGGTTTGCACCGATCAGCGGTGTCAGCGCCATACCCAGGGCGTTAACGGACAGCGCGATGCCCACCATCAATTCAGACCCCCCCGACAGTAACATGATGTAAGCAGGCAGAAAGGTGGGCGCCATGAGCAACCGGAAACCGGTTTGACCCAGCATGCCGTGGCCCAGGTGAATTATGAAATTTCTGGTTAAATCGCGCTGAATCTGTATCTGATAGCGCTGTTCCCCGTGCTTTACAGCAAAACGATTTTTGGATGTTTCATTCAAGAGCTTGTTTTCAACTTTGCCGTTGTTCGCGTTTTAATGTTCGCGCCAGAAACGACAGGACTTTATCCCAGGCGTCTTCACTTTGCTGTTCGCGATAACGATCTGGTGTTGGAAAATTCTGAAAAGCATGGCCTGCCCCATCATAGCGATGAAAAACATAATCCACACCGGCTGCGTCCAGTGCAGCCGCATAGTCGTCTACATCTTCAGGCGTCGGATTCTGATCTTCGTTACCAAAGAAACCAGCAACCGGGCAATGGATACGATCAGCCAGACTGATCGCGGGCGGGTTACCCTCACCCATGGCAAGCTTAATGCGACCACCATAAAACATGACACACGCGGCAAGTTCCCGAATATGACAGGCGCCCAACCACGCCACCCGGCCACCCCAGCAGTGCCCAACAATACCGATCCTGGCAACATCGCCGCGGCCTGCAAGTAAATTGAAAGCAGCGCTTACATCTTTCACGGTCCAGTCGTCTCGACTTGCCTTGGCCTTGACCATCATCTCTTCGTGTTTAGGCCACCAGTGAAATATAAACGGCACAGCTACGACGTAGCCAGCTGCCGCAAAACGCTCTGCGGTGCGCAAAGTAAAATCGTCGTTTTCGATGCCTGTGTGACCAACGGGAATGTGTTGGGCTAAAACCAGACCTGGGTGAGGGCCCTGACCCGGAGGCTCAAACACAAACACCTCCATCTCACTGCCGTCGACAGAAACTGTTTCGATCTGATGCATAGTTAAGCTGTTTCCGAGTGAAGCGACAGTCTAATGCCAATCGGCGCTGTTCACGATAACATCGGTATCAAAGTTATTTTGCAGGGAGAGCAGGCTTGAGCGAATCTGTCATCATTACCGGTGCCGGCAGCGGCATTGGCCGCGCCGCCGCACTGGTGTTTGCCGCAAACGGATACTCGGTGATCGCCTCCGGACGGCGTTTAGCTAAACTCGAGGAAACCCGCGAACTGGCGGGTGCAGGCGCTGGCACCATCATTCCGGTAGCCGGTGATGTGGGGTTGGCAGACACCGCCGCTGAGCTGATCGCTGTCGCCAAAACAAACGGGCGCCTTGCCAGCCTGGTGAACAACGCCGGCATCGGCTGGAACTATGGTGTGGAACACCCGGGCTCTATGGCAGCCCTTAAAGATACTTCCTATGAGCAGTGGCGCGAAGTACTGCGCATCAACCTCGACTCGGTGTTTCACCTTTGCCACGCGGCACTGCCCGTGATGTTGTCTCAGGGTGAGGGCAGCATCGTCAACATTGCCAGTGGCGGCGGTCTTCGCGGCATGGATGACGCGCACACCTACGCGACAGCCAAAGCAGGTGTCATCAATCTGACCCGCTCCCTGGCCCGTGCTTATGGTCCCAAAGGCATACGCGCTAATGTAGTGGCACCAGGCTTTGTGGATACGGACATGGTGGAATCGGTGCTGGAATCTGACATGAATCCGTTTGCGGACGAGGCGTTACGCTTTCAGGTATCGCCGCTTGGTCGGCCTGGCACCCCGGAAGAAATTGCCGACACCATCTATTTCATGGCCATCACCGCCACCTACTGCAACGGTTCAGTGCTCACCGTCGACGGCGGCAGCCTGGCCTGAGCATCGCATCCAGAGAGAAGAACAATGCAAACATCTCGAGGAACCTTATGACACCAAATGCACCTGATGGTCGAAGCCATGAGGAACGCCGAGCCGCAGCCAGGGAAACCTACAAACGCTTCGTGCCCGACGTAAAACCTGAGCAAGTGGCTGAATCTTTTACTGCACGCCTGGGTTCACTAGGCACGTTCGCTTATGAAATTGTCGGTGACATGTGGAATCGACCTGAGCTAAATCGTCGAGACCGCTCGCTGATGATCATCACCACCCTTGCAGCCCAAAGCCGGGACGAGGAACTAGTGGTACACACGCAGATTGGTCTGCGCCACGGCCTGCTCCGTATCGAGATAGAAGAAATATTGCCGCATATCGCAGCTTATGCAGGATTTCCCGCAGCTATGGCAGCCAGTCGTCAGATTGACGAAGGGTTGCGGCGCGCAGAAGGTGTTGAAACACTGACAAAAAGGGCTGGGACGGAACCTAAATCAGATGCACAACGCGACGCGGATGCTGCAGATGTTCTCGCAGTTTTAAACGGGCAAACATCGCGCAAGCCATCAGAGCATCTGTCTGACCTGACCACTCAATACGGCTATCTGGGAGAAACATCTTATCGATGGGTGCTTGGCGAAATCTGGGCGCGTTCTGAGTTATCACTAAGAGACCGAAGCCTGGTAACTCTGACAATTGTGATTTGTCTGGGAGGCGATTCAATGTTGAAAAAAACACTCAGGGAAAGTTTTAGCGCAGGTCTGACTGAGCAGGAAGTGGAAGAAATGATTGCGCACCTCGGGCTATATGCCGGACTGGTGCGAGCCACGGCGGCAATGGACTGCTTTCGCACACTATGAACATCCCGCAAAAAGCAAAAGGCATGGTCCTCACCGCCCCGCGCCACTTTGAATTGCGCGACTTCGCAGTTCCTGACATTGCGCCCAATGAAGGTATCTTACGTATTGAAGCGTGTGGCTTATGCGGTACAGACCATGAGCAATACCATGGTGACATCCGCAGCCGCCACGCCTTTATACCCGGACATGAAGTGGTGGGCGTTATCGATGCCATTGGC
>CBDUMB010000267.1:0-5199 GCA_965368205.1 uncultured Pseudomonadaceae bacterium
AAGATACTTCACGCTATACCATCCAGGATCGGCGCTAGATATTCAATAAACGCCTCGGGATTTTCCGACATTGGAAAATGACCCACGCTACGCAGTTCGGACCAGGTTGATCCTGGAATTGCAGCGTGAGCTGCCTGGCCCAGCTCGCTGGTGCCGCTGTAATCGTACTCCCCAGACAGAATGTGTACGGCAGTTTGAGCGGTATCGATTTCGCCCGCTACCTCACGCAGATCAAACTCATCCATATAGTAATGAAGGTCTCCCAGAAAGGCAGGAGGCCAGCCACTGGCATAAACAAAACTGGTCTCTTTACGCAGATTCACCGGCGAGCCCGGCGCCATTAAACCATCCATAAGTCGGGCTTTGTATTCGTTACTCACCTGCGGATGCCACAGTTCGCCCAGCGCCGCGGTGCTGCCTTCTATCTGCAGTGCGCCTTCCACCGCAATCACTGCGCGGAATGCCTGTGGGTGTTTATGTGCAAGATCCAGAGCCAGCAGCCCGCCTACGGAACACCCCATGAACACCGGCCTGTCAAGCTGTAATGCAGCGGACAACGCAAGGGGAACCGAACGCAGAAATTCACCTCGCAGCTGATATTCTTCGGTCCACCAGGCTAGATTCTGCGGCGGCAGAGATTTACCGTGAAACGGCAGATCGTAAGCAATCAAACGGAAACGCGAGGTGATTGCCGTGTTCTCAAACAAGTGACGCCACTGACTGCCATGACAACCCGCGGTATGCTGCAGCAGCAATGGAATACCTTGCCCCGCTTCCTCAAAATAAACCCGGTAGTCGGCACCCGCCAGATTTAGATAGACGTAGCGCCCAACCGGTTCTGCAAAGTCACCCTGAACCGGGTTGGCGTGTGCGAGAACAGGCTCGGCAGCTGGCCGCAGCAATTCAATAGCGCGCATGACCGCAGCGTAGTACTGAGCGTGCAACACGGCGTCTCCGGACCTGGACAGTCCCTGCCCTGCGGAGATGTTTGCCATCAGGTCATGCTGAAATCTTTCGGGTACTGCCGCCAGTACTTTTTGCCAGATACCTGGCGCGCCCGCAAACACCAACACATTCTCCACCCCATCCGCCAGACCACCCCGAGGCTGCCCGTCAATCAGGGTCAATGCTTTGCGCTGCTCCCCTATCTGCAGACACAAGCCGCCCTGCCAATGGCGGGCTGCCTGCATGAACTCACCATCATCAAGGCATCGCTGTGCCCACTGCTCATCGTTTATCAACTGCATAGCTCTCCCCCGACGCTATTTATTACCCGACTATACCTGGGTAACATCCAAGCCCAAAATGACTGGAAGAAGATTGTGAGCTACAAATGTTTTGCCGTGGAGATCAAAAACCAGATCGCCCACGTTGTTTTGAATCGTCCGGAAAAGCGCAACTCGATGAACCAGGATTTCTGGCAGGAGTTTCCTGCCATTATTGAGGACATCGATAACAACGCCCGGGCACGGGTCATTGTTATCTCCTCAACCGGGCCACATTTTTCTGCCGGGCTGGATCTAACCATGTTCTCCAGCGCTGACACTGCTGATAAGCCACATAAAAATCAGCGCGCGGTGGCATCTTATAACCATATCCTGCACATGCAGGAAAGCTTCAATGTTCTGGAGAACGCGCGCATACCAGTGATTGCTGCCATCCAGGGTGGCGCATTTGGTGGCGGCGTTGATCTGGCCACAGCCTGTGACATGCGCTACGCCACAGAGGATGCGTTTCTGGTTGTGCAGGAGATCAACATTGCTTTAACCGCAGATGTGGGCACATTCCCGCGGCTGGTTAAACTGATCCCGGAAGGCATTGTACGAGAGCTCGCCTATACGGGACGCAAGCTGGGCGCGCAGGAAGCCAGACAGGTGGGGCTGGTTAACCAGGTTTACCCGGATCAGCAAAGCATGCTCGAGGGGGTCATGGACATTGCTGCCGAAATTGCCAGCAAAGCACCCGCGGCGGTTTACGGCTCAAAACGTATGATCAACTATGCCCGCGATCACAGCACTGCAGATGCGCTGGACTACATCAGCATCTGGAATACATCCATGATGAACAACGCGGAAATTATGGAAGCCCTGCAGGCCAAGAGTGAATCCAGGCCTGCAGAGTTTGTTGACCTACCGGTCAAACATACGCGCTGATCAGTTGCCTGTGGGCACTTCCGAGAACGGAATACCTTTGTCCATACGAGGCTCCTGAGGCAAGCCTAAGACCCGCTCAGCGATAATGTTAGCCATTATTTCATCTGTACCGCCGGCAATCCTCAAGCCTGGGATGGCCATGTAGGTATCCTGAAACAGACTGCCAAACATCTCATCTGCGGCTGCGTCTCGCACAATGCCCTGCTGCTCGAGGAGATCGATTGCAAAAGACGCCATGTCTTGTGACTTTACCGCACCAACAAGCTTACCGATTGAATTTTCCGGACCCGGGATTGCGCCACGCGACAAAGCAGACAACGTTCGATAGCTGGTGTATTTCAGTCCAGCTTCCTGAACATACCAGGAAGCCAGCTTCGCGCGAACATGGCTGTCTTCGATGGCCGGCTTATTGTTGATCTGCACAGTTTCAGCCAGTTTTTTCACAGTGCTGAATTTAGTACCACCGCCACCTGCGCCAATACTGGCACGCTCATTCATCAGGGTGGTCAGAGAAACCTGCCACCCCTGACCAACATCGCCAAGACGCTGGCTGTCAGGAATACGCACATCGGTAAAATAGACTTCGTTGAAATTGGCTTCACCGGAAATCTGCCGAATTGGCTTTATTTCAATGCCAGGACTTTTCATGTCGACATAGAAATAGGACAGGCCTTTGTGTTTCGGCACTGAAGGATCGGTACGTACCACCAGAATGCCCCAGTCAGAATAGTGTGCACCGGAGGTCCAGATCTTCTGCCCGTTGATGATCCAGTCATCACCGTCTTTCTCAGCCTTGGTGCGCAGCGCGGCCAGGTCTGAACCACCAGCAGGCTCACTGAACAACTGACACCAGATGTCTTCACCGCTGGCCAGACGCGGCAGAAACTGTTTCTTCGCCTCTTCATCAGCCCAGGTCATCAGGGTGGGTGCAGCCATACCCTGACCAATACTGAACACGCCGGTTTCCGGCGCTGCCACTTTGGCTTCTTCCTGGCTCAGAATCACCTGTTGAATCGCATTGGCATCACGACCACCAAATTCCTGGGGCCATCGAATACACGCCCAACCGGCATCCGCTTTACGTTTCTGCCAGAACTTCGCCCGTGCCATGCCATCCATGCCTGCCAGCTCATCTTCGCTGGGGATATTAGCTTCCAACCAGGCGCGCGCTTCACTGCGAAAGGTTGCTTCTTCTTTTGAATCTTCAAAATCCATAATGATATCTCCAGTTATGCCACGTCAGCTTGCGCTGATGCTTGAATAAGTTTTTCCTGCCATAAGCCTTCACTGCCGATCGTCACAGCAAGCACTTTTGAACGGCGGTAATAGAACTGACAATCAAACTCCCAGGTATAGCCCATGCCGCCATGGGTCTGGATGTTCTCTTTTGAGGAAAAGTAATAAGCCTCGGTGCTGCCGACCCGCGCGGTCGCCGCAGCCAGGGGCAATTCAGCTGCGCCGGTATTCAAAGCCCAGGCACCAAAATAGGCGTTAGACCTTGCCAGCGTGTTTTTCACATACATATTGGCCAGTTTGTGTTTGATGGCCTGGTAAGACGCGATGGGACGACCAAAAGCGTAACGACCCATGGCATAGTCTTTGGCCATTTCCAGACATCGATCCGATCCGCCAAGCTGCTCCCAGGCATACAGAACCGCAGCGCCGTCGAGCAGTTGCTCTAACAGGGCCCAACCGCCACCTTCAGTGCCTAACAGTTCAGCTGAAGCGCCGTTGAACGTGACGTTGGCGTGATTTGTTGCTGGATCCAGGGTTTTAACCGCCTCAAAGCTGACGCCATCCTGATCGGTGGGCACCAGATAAAGTGATGCACCGTCCCCGCTTGCGCTGCGCGCGGCAACAATCATCACCTGTGAAATTTGTGCATCTGCCACAACCGCCTTGTGACCGGATAGTTTGCCGCCCTCAAATCGGGTTTGCAGACTGGCTGCGCTGGGTTGTCCGTTGCCTTCAGCATACGCAAAACTGCCAATCGCCTCGCCTGCAGCCAGCTTGGGTAACCACTGCCCTTTCTGCGCTTCGTTGCCTGCTGCAAGCAGCGCTTCTGTTGCCAGGTATACTGAAGAACCAAAAGGTACCGGCGCGCAGGCTCGTCCGAGCTCCTCCGCAATCACGACAAGTTCCAGATAGGACAGTCCTAAACCGCCGTATTCCTCAGGAATAACAACCGCGGTCCAGCCCATTTCAACAATCTTCTGCCACAAATCAGCAGCATACAGCTCATCGCCTTCCAACACGCGTCGCACCACCGCGGGTGGACAGTTATCGGTCAGAAACCCCCGCGCCTGATCGCGCAGTAGATTTTGTTCTTCGCCAAATTCGAAATTCATGACTTCCCCATCTATTTAATTTCAAGAGATAGGATTTTGCACAGTTTGGCGCAAGAATCGAGCCCGGATATTTTGTAAGCTTCATCCTGGCTCGACCGTCAAACAAAATGCCCGCGCTCAGTTTCATTCAAAAGGACACCCACCATGACCGATTTCCTGCGAACACCTGAAGAGAATTTTGCTGACCTGACGGACTTTAACTACGCACCCCACTACCACACCTGGCAGGATATGCGGGTGCACTATATTGATGAGGGTCCCACAGATGGGCCGGTGATGCTGCTGATGCATGGCATGCCGACCTGGGCCTACCTGTATAGAGACATCATTCCGGTACTGGTGGCAGCAGGCTATCGCTGCATCGCACCGGATCATCTGGGTTTCGGACGTAGCGATAAACCAACAGACACCCACTGGTACAGTATCGCGCGCCATACCGAGGTGCTGACCAGCCTGATCACCCACCTCGACCTGCAGGATATATCCCTGGTCTGTCAGGATTGGGGCGGGCCCATCGGTCTGGCTCAGGCGGTACACATGCCTGAGCGTTTCACCCGGTTATTCATCATGAATACATGGCTGCACCATCCAGAATTTGAGTATTCGAAAGGGGTGAGAAACTGGGTCAAAAACTGGCATGAAGGGGGGTTATTCCATCGCCCCCAGCCTGATGTTGGCCTTCTGCTTGTATTGAGTGC
>CBDUMB010000268.1:0-5147 GCA_965368205.1 uncultured Pseudomonadaceae bacterium
CGTACAGTCTGGTCCCATATGAAAGCTATGGCATCACGATAATCTGCTATCGCCGCTGGGACAGGTGTACCGGATAGCGGTGGCCCGTGGGTGCAGATCAGATGATCCGGTTGCAGCTGGGCGATTTTATCGATGCCGGTGAGCAGTTCGCGCGGGTCTCGGTATTCTTCGCCGCGGATGGCATAAATATTGAACAGTGCCGGCCAGATCAGATTATTCACGCAGATGCCGAGCTCAGGAAACCACAATGTCATGGAGTCGGTGGCATCAGAGGGTGCCGGAATGAATTCAACCTGCAGGCCCGCAATGGTATGTGTCGTCTCGTCTGTGATGTTGTGCTGGGCGGCGATATAGCCGGGAGTGAACGGCGCATGCCTTGAATCGCGCAGCTCCAGACCTAAACCGCAGTGCAGCAGCCCGTCAGCACCGTTTTCGGGTAATAACACGCCAAACTGGTGTACCAGGCCACGACTGGACCTGGGACTGACTTCGCCGCCGAAACGAGCACGGTTCTGTTCAATCAGGTGGTGCCCATACACTTCCAGATAGGCGGGACCTACTTCTTCAAGCAAGGCTCGAGTGCCATTCACGTAGTGAAAGTGGGTGTAAATGCAGGCCACGATGGGCGCCTGGGTATGTTGGCGCAGCAGTTTCACCGCGTCGCGCATCTCTTCGACGCACTCGCCGCTGTCGATGGCGATGATGCCACTTTCGCCGGCAATAAAAGTCTGGTTCGATAAGCCATTGCCGACCACACACCAGGCGCGGTCGCCGACAGGATAGATGGCGGGTAATAAACGCTGGGTATGTGCCACGGCGTCCGGGTGAGCAAGCTGACCCTCCGGCCCCTCAGCAGGCTCCTCGTCGGGCAGTGAATCTGGAATAAATTGAGTCATTGATATCCGTTCTCTGGCGCCAGGTACTGCACCGTATGTGGGGCAGTAAAGTGGGCTTGCATAGGCAATGCCGCTGTCTCCGTGTAGCATCTTAAAACTTTTCAAAGAAGGCGCACCAGCAATGAATCCGTTTGGCTATGAAAACCGTTATGGATAGATCGGAGAGCACCTGTTGCTTGAGCTTGTAGGCGCGCACCTCCAGGCGGATGGCCAGACAGATTTTGATCATCAGTTTGCCGCTGGGCAGATTACGGTTGTGCTCGGGGCAAACCAATCCGGTAAAACCAACTTGTGTCGCCTTGTTGCCGGGCAGAACTCACACGCACGCGGCCAGGTCCTGCTTAATGGTGTGGATCTGCAGACGGTAGACTCGCGCAAGCGACCGGTCAGCATGGTTTACCAGGCCTTTGTGAATTATCCTAATTTGACCGTTGCGCAAAATATTGCATCGCCGCTGCTGGCGCGACGTGGTGATGACGCTATGGATAAAAGGGCCATCGCCGCACGGGTTGATGAGCTTGCGCAGACGCTCCAGATACAGCCACTGCTTTCGCGTTTGCCCCACGAACTGTCTGGTGGTCAGCAGCAGCGTCTGGCGATTGCGCGTGCGCTGGCCAAACAGGCGCCGGTATTGTTACTCGACGAGCCGTTGGTGAATCTCGATTTCAAACTGCGCGAAGCGCTGGAGGTTGAGCTGCGGGAACTGCTGCACCAGACCAATACCGTTGTCATCTATACCAGCAGTGACCCTCGTGATGCATTCACCCTGGGTGATGAGGTGCTGCTGCTCGCGGCTGGCGCGAAATTACAGGCAGGTGCACCACTGGATGTGTATCTGCGGCCCCAGAGCCTTGCTGCGATGCAGCTCATGGCTGACCCAGGTGTTAATGTATTTCAGCGCGATTCTAAAACCTGCGCCTTGCGACCGGAGCATTTGCGCAGTGTGACGGACGCCGGCATAGACGTGACCTTTGATATGCAGGTGTCCGCCTTCGAAACCAATGGCAGCGAATCGTTTGTGCATGGTGAGGTAGAAGGTGCGCAATGGGTCATGCGGTGTGATGGCATGTTACGAATAACGCCTGGCCAGCATCTCAAGGTAGGTGCCTCTGCCAGTGACGTGGTGCAGTTCTAATGGCGGCGGTGGACTTACAGCAAATTGGTTTTACCTATCCCGGGGCTGCAGAGGCGACTCTGAGCAATCTGAATCTCAGAGTCGCTGATGGCGAAGCGCATGCGTTGCTTGGTGCCAGCGGTGCGGGTAAGACGACGTTGTTGAATTTGTTATCCGGTATTCTGCATCCCACCGACGGGCGTTTACTGTTTAACGGCGATGATGTGTCCAGGCTCAGCGGTCGCGCGCGTAATGTTGCACAGGTATTCCAGTTTCCGGTGTTGTATGAATCCCTCAACGTTGCTGAAAATCTTGCTTTCCCGCTGCACAACAGTGGTGTGGCACGAAAAGTCATAGATGAGCGGGTTGCCTATATCTGCGACGAGCTGGAGCTCGGTCAGCTGATTGCGCAGAAACCCCGCTCGCTGTCGCTTTTTCAAAAACAACTGGTCGCGGTAGGCAAAGCCCTGGTGCGCCCGGATATTTCTCTGGTCCTGCTGGATGAACCCCTGACTGCGGTAGAGCCACGGATAAAGTGGCAGCTACGACAGACCCTGCGGCGTGTACAGGCAGATCTGCAGGTGACGATGATCTATGTTACCCATGATCAAACCGAAGCGCTGACCTTTGCGGATCGTGTCTCTATCTTAACGGCAGGCGGGATTCTGCAGACGGATACGCCGGAAGTTGTTTATCAATCGCCACAACATGAATTTGTTGGGCACTTTGTTGGCAGCCCGGGTATGAATTTTGTCGCGGCGCAGGCGTTGGGCGTCAGTACCGCCCAGCGAATCGGCTTTCGCCCAGAATGGGCCCAGCTATCGACATCAGGTCAAATAACCGGGACGTTGCAGCGTGTGCGGATTGAAGGTGCTCAGCAAGGTCTGGCGGCTGGTTTGATGGTGCTCGATACCGCCTATGGCGAAGTCATCGTGCGCGGGCGATTGCCGGAAGTTGCACAACGCCAGATCGGCGCGCAGCTGCAGGTGCAGGTGACGCGCGGGGTTGCGTTCAGTAACGAGCAGCAGGTGGGTACACATGAGTTCGTTTAGGCCGCAGAACAACCGCGCGTGGTTGGGTGTGTTACCCGTTGTGCTGATTGTTGCGTTCAGCGCGGTAGTGCCGCTGATGACCGTCGTTAATTACTCGGTGCAGGATATTCTGGATTTCAATACCCGGTTTTTTGTTGGCCTGCAGTGGTACGAGCAAACCCTCAACGATCCGCGCTTTATTGAGGCTTTTCTGCGGCAGGTGGCGTTCAGCCTGACGATACTAGCCATTCAGATACCGCTGGGCATCTGGGTGGCCAAAGGCATACCCAAAGACAGTCGCATGACACCTTTGATTCTGGTTGTCTTAGCCATGCCGCTGCTGATTCCGTGGAACGTTGTGGGTACTATCTGGCAGATCTTTGCACGCCCCGACATCGGTTTGTTGGGCGTGACGATCAACGCGCTGGGCATAACGTATAACTACACAGCGGATCCACTGCATGCCTGGGTAACGCTGGTGGCGATGGATGTCTGGCACTGGACCTCACTGGTGGCGCTGCTGGCGTTTGCTGGTCTTACGTCGATACCGCAACCTTTTTATCAGGCGGCCGAGCTGGATGGCGCCAACCGCTGGCAGATATTCCGTTTTGTTGAATTGCCGCGACTGCGCGGCGTGTTGATCATTGCTGTACTGCTGCGGTTGATGGACAGCTTCATGATCTACACCGAACCGTTTGTCTTGACCGGGGGCGGGCCGGGCAATGCCACGACGCTGCTCAGCCAGCATCTGGCCACCATGGCTGTTGGCCAGTTTGATCTTGGCCCTGCAGCGGCCTTTTCGGTGATTTACTTTCTCTTCATCCTGCTTTTCTGCTGGTTATTTTACAGCTCAGTGGTGGCCAAGAATGAAGACTAATATGAGCCGTTGGATACTTGGCGGTTATCTTGTCTATCTGCTGCTGCCTCTGTACTGGCTGATGTCCATGGCATTGCGCAGTAATGTCGAGATTGCCGGTGAGTTTTCTGTGCTGCCTGCATCACCCACCTGGCAGAACTTTGCGGAAATATTTTCCAACCCGGTCTGGTATGAGGCGTTTGCAAACTCGTTAACATATGTAGGCCTGAATACGCTGCTGTCGCTGAGTGTCGCCATTCCCGCTGCCTATGTTTTTTCGCGTTATCGTTTTCTCGGCGACAAGCAGCTTTTTTTCTGGCTGTTAACCAATCGTATGGCACCCCCAGCGGTTTTTCTGCTGCCGTTTTTCCAGCTTTATTCCGCGATTGGTTTGTTTGATACACCGCTGGCTATTGCGCTTGCCCATTGTCTGTTCACCGTGCCGCTGGCGGTCTGGATCCTGGAAGGTTTCTTTTCCGGCGTGCCCACGGAACTGGACGAAATGGCGCGGCTGGATGGTCACAGCTTTCTGTATTTTTTCTTCCGGGTCTTTTTGCCGATCAATCGAGGCGCGCTCGGCCTCCTGCTGAAAGCTGGTCACCAGGGCCACAGCCACCGTCGCGCCGATCCCATCAATCCCCGTCAGATCGGCCCAGGCCGCCTCCGCCGCCGGATCAAGCCCGGCCATCACCGCATCACGCGTCGGTTTGATCCGCGCGCGCCGCCCTTCCTCAGCCGCCGCTTGGCGTTCCTCGGCCTCAGCTGCATCCGCCTGCAAATGCCGCGCCGCCGCTGGGGCCGCCGCATCGACAGCCGCCGCCAGCGCCTCGAACGTGCCGAAATGGCGCGCCAGATCAGCCGCCGCCACCTCGCCCACATGGCGCAATCCCAGCGAAAACATCAGCCGTTTCAACGGGATTTGCCGCTTGTCCTCGACCGCCTGAAACAGGTTCTCGGCGGACTTATGCCCCCAGCCATCGCGGTTTTTCAGTTTGGACAGGTTTTTCGCGTCACGGGCCCCCAGCGTAAAGATGTCGGCCGGTTCGCGGATCGGCAAGGCGTCGTCGTGATAGAACATCTCCACCTGCTTGGCCCCCAACCCGTCGATGTCAAACGCGCCACGGGATACAAAATGCTTCAGCTTCTCCACCGCCTGCGCCGGACAGATCAGCCCGCCAGTGCAGCGCCGCACCGCGTCCCCCTCCTCCCGGATCGCCTCGCTCTGGCATTCCGGGCACAGCGTGGGAAAC
>CBDUMB010000269.1:0-5136 GCA_965368205.1 uncultured Pseudomonadaceae bacterium
TGTGACTCCGCCTCAAGGACAACTACCCGGGCATCTTGGCTGAGAAAGTAAGCTACTGACAATCCAGCGGCCCCGGCACCAATGATTGCAATGTCGTAGTCTGTGCTCTGGCTCATTGTTAGACTCTTTAATGCTTTAACTAATGGTACCTGCCATGTTTGATGACAGCCACGTAACCGCGAACGACATTTCTACCCAAGACTGGTACGCCCTGTCTATCCCGCCACGTCATGCGGCTGACCCGTTTGCATGTCCCTGTTGTGCGAATGTGTTCAGTGAGTTGCTCGCCCAGACCGGCGTTGATCTTGCTGAACAGGCTAAGCACCTGACGCCACGCACCACTGCGCTGGAAAATTCTGTGTTTGTCACCCAGGCGAAAATTCAGACCATGAATCCAGATCAACCTGCTGCTGACGCCATGTGGGTGGTAGACGGCAGGATACGCTGGGTGGGCGCGGAACAGGACGCGCCTGCGGAAGCTTTGGCGGAACATAAGGTTGCTGCAGGTAACAGAACCATACTGCCTGGATTCATCGACCCGCATATGCATCTCGCGCCTTTGGCGATGTTGCACAGTTTCGAAAATCTGGGTCCGTTTAGATTTCCGCGTACGGAAGATGCCCTGGCTTATCTTAAGCAGAAAAGTGCGGACATACCTGCCGGACAGTGGCTGGTTGGACGGCAATTTGACCCTTCGCTGCAGGAAGGGCCGGACTATCTGACGATAGACCTGCTTGATGAGGTCAGCGTCGAGCACCCGATTTTTATTTATAACGCTTCGCTGCATCTGGCGTACTGCAATTCTGCAGCGCTGCAGTTAGCTGGCGTGACCGCAGAGACGCCGGATCCCGCTGGTGCTGAAATTGGTCGTGATGACAACGGTGAACCTAATGGGGTGCTCAAGGCAGGTCCTGCCATGGCACTGGTGGCGCGTCACAATCCGCATACAAAAACGGCTGATCTGGCGCAAGCCTGCCTGGATGTATTTGCCCATGCCAACACGCTTGGCATCACAGGTTTGTGTGATCAAGGCACCGGCCTTTTCCAGGGCGCTAAAGAGCTGGATCTGTATCAGGGTTTGCGTGACAGCAACCGCATGACAGTTCGCTTCCGCTATTCGTTGGCCCAAGCTGTTGCCGATCGCTGGGACGAAGCCGGTTGTCGTTGGGGAGAAGGGGACGAATGGGTACGTAATACAGGCTGGAAGATTGTCAGCGATGGATCAAATCAGGGGCGTACCGGTTTGCAGCGCGAACCTTTCCTGAACTCCGATGAAACCGGTATTGCCTACATCGAGCGCGAAGAATTGTTTGCCGCCGTTGAGCAGCGCCTGGCTGATGGTTGGGCAGTATGCGTGCATGCCAATGGTGATGCCGCTATCGATAACGTTCTTGATGCCTTCGAGGCGGCGGCTGCCAAAGGTTTGCGGGCGGATGCGCAACGCTGTCGGATCGAACATTGCAGTATCCTGCATGATGAACAGATTGAACGCATGGCGGCACTCGGGTTATCTCCCAGTTTTCTGATTGGCCATGTTTATTACTGGGGGCAGGCATTTGTGCAGGATGTATTTGGCATCGATAAAGCATCGTTACTTGATCGTACCGGTACCTGTGAAGCTAAAGGCATTCGCTGGACCATTCACTCGGATGATCCCGTCACAGAGATGAATCCGCTGCGCTGTATCGAGAACGCGGTGACCCGCAATATGTGGAAGTCAGAAGCAAAGCTGTCTCCCCAGGAGTGTATATCTACCGCGGCTGCGCTGCGCGCGATGACCATTGATGCCGCCTGGCAGTGTCACAGCGATCATGAAGTGGGCAGTCTTGAGGCGGGTAAATTTGCCGATTTCATTGTGCTTGAACAGGATCCTTTACAGGTTGAGCCTGATGCGCTGAGCAGCATTGCCATATTACAAACCTGGGTGAATGGTGAATTAGTCTATGCGGCCAGTTAAACTTCCCGGCTCAGATTTTTAAACAGGGAGAGGGCAGATGCCGTTCAAAAACAGAATTACCGAGATGCTCGGGGTAGAGATTCCACTGGTGCAGGCGCCCATGGGTTGGATTGCACGTTCCCAGCTCGCTTCTGCTGTTTCGAATGCCGGTGCGCTGGGCATTATTGAGACTTCCTCCGGTGAACTTGACGCTGTGCGTGAAGAAATTCTTAAGATGCGCGATCTCACAGATAAACCCTTTGGCGTGAACATCGCTCAAGCTTTTGTTCGCGATCCGAACATTGTCCAGTTTGTGATTGATCAGGGGGTTAAGTTTGTCACAACGTCAGCGGGTAACCCGGAGCGTTATACCAAAGAGTTGAAAGACGCAGGACTTACCGTTTTCCACGTCGTGCCCAGCCTTGATGCCGCGCTCAAAGCAGTGGATGCGGGCGTTGACGGGCTTGTTGTAGAAGGCAGTGAAGGTGGTGGTTTCAAGAACCCGCGTGATGTTTCCACCATGGTCCTGTTGCCCCTGATACGCTCAAAAGTTGATGTGCCGATCATTGCAGCTGGCGGTTTTCTGGACGGCGCATCGATGGTTGCAGCCTTTGCACTGGGCGCTGAAGGCATCCAGATGGGTACGCGCATGGTGTCTGCTGCTGAGTCACCGGTCCATGACAACTGGAAGAATGCGATTGTGAATGCAAAAGAAACCGACACGGTTTTCCTGAATCGAGCCCACTCACCCGCTTTACGTGCGCTGCGAACAGAAAAAACCACGCGGCTGGAGTTTCAAAATGAAACCAATGCCATGACCGAATTTGGCAAAGCCACGGACCTGTATTTTGGTGGTGATATGGAATCCAGTATCGCTCTGACCGGCCAGGTTGCCGGTCGAATTGACAGTATACGCCCGGTTGCTGAAGTGATTGCTGAGGTGAAGCAGCAGTTTTTTTCGTGCCTGGAGCAGATGTCCAGGCAGTATACTTAAAGACGCAAAAGCGAGTTCAGGGTGTTGTGAACGCCTGAACTCGCGCCAGGGCATTGTTGCGGATATTCATGTGAAAGAAGCTGAAGTCATAAACATGGTAGTTGCCGGGACCAAACATCTCGGTGGAGTAATTCTCTGATTTCACGTCGGTGACGTGTAGCAGCCCATTCACGCATTGTGCATCCGCTATGCCAGGCTCAACCTCGCCGTTGGCTGCAAAGCTTACAGCCCCCTGATTTTCACTGAAGTCCGCATATTCGCCGCTGGCTGACCAGTTGAGCGGATTTACGCAGATCGACCCGCTGGTGTCAGAAAAAGCAGGCGCGTCCGGTGCTACGGAATTCCAGGTGACCTGACAACCTGTCTGAGTGGCATGCTCGCACACGGGTATGCTGCCTTCACCATCAAAGAAAAAGCCAACAGGATACGCAGCAACAAGCTGTTGCATGAGCGGTGTGCCGTTTATTTCTTTAAGCAGGGTGTCAGCATGTTTGCCGCCCTGGCTGTGTCCGGCAATTATGAACGGGCGGCCGTTGTTGTAGTTCTGCAGGTAGTATTCGAAAGCGTTGCGCACATCTGCATAGGCAAAATCGATGGCCGCGTCGCCATCATCCCCATCGTCCATGAACGCGTACAGGGTTGCCTGCCGATAACGAGGTGCATAAATTCTACAGCAGCTGTTGAACACGCTTGCCTGATTGCGCAGGACCTGTGTGTCGGTAAATGTGTTAGCGTCGACATCGTCCAGCGGTTGATTCCAGTAATCGGATTTATAGTAGGTAGTTGGATGAATGAAAAATACATCAACCGCTGCGGCATCCTGGTTGTCCAGGTCGAATCCTACGGGCGAGACATCAGCGTCGTCACTGCGCTCTGGCAGTGCCGCCCAGTGCAGCGCCTGAGTGTAGTCAGGCGCGGTATGTCGAGTATCCTCAGAAAAGCTCTGGTCCGGTTCGAGCGCCATGCGCATCAGGCCAAACCCTACTTCATCCCTGAACACATAAAACAAAACCGCTAACACGGCCAGCAGGCCTGCAATACCTATGAGAATTTTCTTCATTGTCAGCTCCGATGATGATGCAACAGGATTCAGAGTCGAATTCTGACCTGTGCTTCGATTTCCACGGGTACACCAAAGGGTAACTCAGCCATGCCGACGGCCGAGCGGGTATGTGCGCCTACGTCTGGGCCAAATACCTCCAGAATCAAATCCGAGCAGCCGTTAATCACAGGTGGGATGGTTTTGAATCCCGGTGCAACGTTGACCATGCCAAACACCTTCAGCCACGCTTCGACTCTGTCGAGACTACCTACCGCAGCGACGATGCTGGCAAACAGCCCCAGCGTAACCTTGCGTGCCGCTTCGTAAGCCTGCTCCGGGCTGACTTCTGCGCCAACTTTGCCCAGCACTTTGGCCATACTGCCATCAGCCTCGGTAGGTACGTGGCCGGAAAGATAAAGTATCTGGCCGTCCAGTCGGTATAAATCGAAAGGTAAGCTGGCGGTTTGCATGGGCGCTGGCAGCTGCAGGCCCAAGTCGCTGAATTTGTCGTCAATACTCACAAGTGTGCGCTCCTGGCTAACGTGGCATAAGTCACAGCTAGCCTAAAGCCAGTGGCACACAGATGCCAGCTGTGGACTGGTTCACATTTCATAGAAATGTCGCGATTAGACTCGGATGCGAAAATTGTTTGATGCTTCGCGCAGGGTGAGAAAATGAATTACGCAAAACCAATGGCCACAACAGTTCTGGCGCTGAGCCTGGCCACTGCAGGCGCCGCTCAAGCCGATACTTTGTTCGGCGTTTATGCGGGCGCAGGTACATGGCAGCAGAGTTATAGCGGAGAGGTCCAATCAGGTGTTTCAGACGTGGATATTGAGGATGACCTGGGTCTCGACGACGATGACAGCGTTGTCCTGTATGCCGCTCTGGAGCACGGCGTTCCTTTGTTGCCGAATGTGCGGGCACAGTACTACACACTGGATGTAGACGCGGACAGCGTGCTGTCGCGAACCATTGAATTCAATGGCGAAGTCTTCGGCTTGTCTGAGCGTGTCAGTACGGTGATTGATTTGGCCCAGACTGATGCGGTGCTGTACTACGAACTGCTTGATAACGTTGTGTCGTTAGACCTGGGTCTGGCGATCAGCCTGGTGGAAGGATCGATAGAGGTGGCGAGCTTGTCCGAGCGAGCAAGTGCTGATT
>CBDUMB010000270.1:0-5107 GCA_965368205.1 uncultured Pseudomonadaceae bacterium
GGTCAGGAAAGTTGTGGTGAAGGTTGGCAGCGCGCTGCTCAGCCACCCGGAACACGGTTTGGATCGGCACAAAATCGACGCTTATTGTGAACAGATTGTGCAGCTGAAAAGGCAGCAGATAGACGTGATTCTGGTGTCTTCTGGCGCAGTAGCAGCAGGCTGTCACAAGCTTGGCTGGGCGCGCCGCCCGGAAGCCGTCCATCAGTTGCAGGCCGCCGCGGCGGTAGGGCAGATGGGGCTTGCCCAAGCCTACGAAAGCGCTTTGTCTGAACACGGCCATGCAACCGCAATGATTATGCTGACCCATGACGATCTTGCTGATCGCGAACGTTATCTGAATGCTCGGGCAACCCTTTCGCAGTTGCTGCAGCTCAATGTTGTACCGGTGATCAATGAAAACGATACCGTGGCTACCGACGAAATACGCTTTGGCGATAACGATACATTGGCCGCACTGGTGACCAACCTGGTTGAGGCCGACCTGCTGGTGATCCTGACCGATGTAGAAGGGCTTATGAATGCGGACCCAAGGGTTGATGCAGGAGCACAGCGCATCGCCCATAGTCGCGCACAGGCGCCGGCGCTCGATGCGCTGGCGACTGCTGGCGCAGGTGCCATGGGTAGAGGTGGAATGCTGACCAAGCTCTCTGCTGCGCGTCTGGCCGCGCGCTCTGGTGCTAATACGGTCATCGCTTCTGGTCGCCAGGACAATGTGCTGCTGCAGGTGTTGGCAGGTGCTGATGTGGGTACGCTGCTTACCGCAGATTTGACCCCAATGACCGCACGCAAACGTTGGTTGGCGGGCCAGTTGCGCGCGAAAGGCGATCTTGTGCTCGATGCAGGTGCCGCCCGAGCGGTCACAGAACAAGGCGTCAGCCTGCTTGCTATCGGTGTGGTGAGTGTTAAGGGTTCTTTCCTGCGCGGCGACATGGTGCGCATGCTGGATGCAGGCGGCAGGGTAATTGCCCAGGGGCTGACTAATTATTCAAGTGACGAAGTGACTCGGCTTGCAGGTACCCATTCTGAACAGTTTGGGCAGCGGATCGATTATGTAGGTGAACCAGAGCTGGTTCACCGCGATAATCTTGTCGTGGTCTAGGCGGAGAGCGCTTTGACCTTTTTGTTCAAACGAGACTTATGCCGCGCAGCTTTGTTCTTATGCATGATGCCTTTGGTTACCATCTTATCGATGAGAGGCAGAGCGTCAGCGAGCGCGGTGCCGGCTGCAGCGGCATCCTGGGAATCCAGGGCAGCATCTACGCGTTTAATGTAGGTGCGAACCATAGAACGCTGGCTTGCATTCTGAATGCGTCTTTTTTCTGATTGTCTGGCGCGCTTACGAGCCTGTGCACTGTTAGCCAAGAAATCCTCCAACAGGGGGCATAATTTTTGAGGGCGGCAATATGCCGCTCGAGTAGGTAGATGTCAACTAAAGACTCACGTGACAGCGTAGTAATCACAGCCACAACAGAGGCTGTTGACGAAACATCGCAGAATATGGCCCGTCAGGGCGGCGTCGTTGCCGCTATGACCCTGCTGTCCAGGATCAGCGGTTTGTTGCGCGATATCGTCCTGTCTTACCTGTTTGGCGCGTCCCAGATGGCAGACATGTTTTTTGTCGCCTTGCGCATCCCCAACTTTTTCCGCCGTTTGTTTGCCGAAGGAGCATTTAATCAGGCGTTTGTGCCGGTGCTGATCCGCTACAAAAATATCGGCGTTGATGATCTGCTTGGGTTTATTGCACCTTTGTCCGGTTTCTTTGCTTCAGCGCTGTTCCTATTTGTCTGCGCTGGCGTGTTGCTTGCGCCGCAGCTGGCATTATTGTTTGCCCCCGGTTTTGCTGTTGATCCGAGTGTGCTCAAGCAGACAGGCGAACTGGTGCGCATTACCTTTCCCTATCTGGGTTTCATTTCGTTGACTGCTTACGCCGGCGCGCTGCTCAATGCGCACAACCGCTTTGCGCTCCCGGCATTCACCCCGGTGCTGTTGAATCTGACCTTGATCGGTGCAGCTGTGATTGCGCTGCAGGGCTGGTCCCTGTTGCCGGCTACTGAAATCCTGGCCTGGGGTGTGCTGGTGGCGGGTATTTTCCAATTGTTGTTTCAACTGCCATCCCTTGCCCGGCTGAAACTCCTGCCGAAGCCGACCTATGCACACAGACATCCGGGTGTGCGACAGGTGGGCAAATTGCTTTTGCCTGCGGTCCTGGCTGCTTCGGTGGGTCAGATCAATGCGCTGGTCAACACCATTCTGGCATCGACCCTGATCACCGGCAGTATTTCCTGGCTGTATTACGCGGACCGGTTGCTTGAGTTGCCTGTTGGTTTAGTGGCGGTTGCGTTAGGCACAGTGATGTTGCCGCACCTGTCGCGGATGGCGGCCACCGCTGATGAGAAACACTTTTCTGCCACCCTGGATTGGGGTGTGAATCTGGGTCTGATGCTGGCGCTGCCTGCGGCGGTGGCCTTATATGTGCTGGCGCAGCCTTTGTTGGCAACGTTATTTATGAGTTTTGACAACGGCGCAATGACTAACCACGACATTCGTATGGCCGGTCTGGCACTGCAGATGTTTGCGGTGGCGCTGCCTGGTTTTGTGCTGGTCAAAGTCCTGTCACCGGCGTTTTTTGCCCATGAAAACACCCAGTCACCGTTTCGCTACGCAAGTATTGCTGTCGCGGTTAACCTGGCCGTGAGTCTGTCGACCTTCAGTTGGTTTGGGCATGTGGGTCTTGCCTGGGCGACAGCGATCTCCGCCTGGTCCCATGTGCTGCTGCTGTACATGGGTTTGTCCCGTCGGGGTCTTTATCAGGCGACTGCGAGTCTCTGGCCGATGTTGTACAAAACACTCATCGGCACCTCGCTGCTGGGTGTATTGCTGATTTCTGTGAGTGCCCAGTTTCAATGGCTGGCGATGTCAGCTGCGCTGCGTATCCTCTGGGTGCTCGGCATCAGCGCAGCAGGGGCCGGTTTATATGCGGGTGTTTTAGTCCTGCTTGGCGTACGCACAAAACATCTCAAACACATGAGCGTTGCTTAGGCAGATTGCCTATAATCGGCGCGATGGAAATTATTCACGGCATTCACAACCTCAAAGCGCGGCATATTGGCAACGTGGTCACGATGGGCAATTTTGATGGTGTCCACAAAGGCCACCAGATGCTCCTGGACCACCTGCAGGAATTCAGCACGAGTTTGAGCGTGCCCAGCATGGTGGTCACTTTTGAACCTCAGCCGCGGGAATTTTTTGCCGGCAGTTCAGTGCCACCCCGTCTGACACGCCTGCGGGAAAAAGTAGCGCTGCTGCAGCGCACTGGTCTCGACCGATTGCTGCTGCTGCCTTTCAACGAAAAAATTTCTCAAGCAGCACCCAGCTGGATTACAGATGACCTGTTTCATCAACGTCTGGGCGCCAAACATGTGATTGTCGGTGATGACTTCCGCTTCGGTCGTAAGCGCGAGGGTGACTACACGTTCATGCGCAATGCGGGTGAAGCGCTGGGATTTGGCGTCAGCCAGACCCCGACCCTGGATATCGGCGGCGAACGCGTCAGCAGCAGTCGTGTGCGGGCTGTGCTCGGCGCTGGAGACTTTGCCCAGGCGACTGAATTGCTGGGCCACGAATACTTCATCATGGGGCGAGTGGTTTATGGCCGCCAGCTGGGCCGGCAACTGGGCGTGCCTACCGCAAACATTCGTCTGCAGCGCTACAAAGCGGCATTGGAAGGGGTTTACTGTGTCACCGTGGAAGGCGCTGGTGAAGGTCCACATGACCCGGTAGTCAGGCAGGGCATTGCCAACATAGGGGTACGTCCCACAGTGGACGGCAAGGAACCCCTGTTGGAGGTTCACGTGTTTGATTATGCGGGTAACCTCTACAACCGACTGCTCACGGTCACCTTCAAACACAAATTGCGTGATGAGTGTGCCTTCGATTCTATTGATTTACTGAAGGCTCAAATAGAGCGTGACCTGGGGCATGCTCGACAGTGGTTTGCGCAGCGATGATCAAGTGGCTGTTGCTATCGGCGCTGGTTATTGCCCTGGATCAACTGACAAAACTCTGGGTCATTACCGTGCTGGCGTATCAGGAACGCGTGCAGGTACTGCCGATTTTCGCCTGGGTGCGATGGCACAACGAAGGTGCTGCGTTTTCGTTTTTGTCCAGTGCCGGTGGTTGGCAGCGCTATTTTTTTGTCGCTCTGGCTTTCGGCTTTTCTGCTTTCATTGTTTATGAAATCAGTCGTCTGCAAAAGCATGAGCGCGTCATGGGCTGTGTCTACGGTCTGATTCTGGGCGGAGCAATAGGCAATCTTATCGATCGCATCCACCATGGCTATGTGGTCGAGTTTGTTCTCTTTCACTACAACAGCTATTACTTCCCCGCATTTAACGTCGCGGATTCAGCGCTTTTCTGCGGGGCTGCGTTGTGGATTGTGGTGATGATTGTGGAACACCGACAAAGTAAAAATCAGATGAGTGCGGACAGTGATGGATGAGTTGATAGCCAGTAGCAATACAAAAATTGGTCCAGCCAGCACGGTGACCCTGCACTTTTCACTGCTGCAGCCCGGCGGTAAAGAAATCGACACCACCCGAAACGGAAAACCGGCTACTTTCACCATGGGTGATGGCAGCCTGTTGCCCGGTTTTGAAGCTGTCCTGCTGGGTAAACAGGCCGGGTTTGCGGAGCAGATTGTATTGCCAGCAACGGAAGCGTTCGGCGAGAAAAATCCAGCAAATGTGCAGCTCATCAATCGCGCGCGTTTCACGCAGATGGATGGTGAACAGCCGCTGGAGGAAGGCCTGGTGGTGTCCTTTCAGGCGCCCGATGGCGAACTGCCCGGCGTTATTGTCGCCGTTTTTGAGGACACCGTGAAAGTTGATTTTAATCATCCTCTGAGTGGTTCCGAGATCATCTTTGATGTTTCGATTCTGTCCGTTGAGGACCCTGCCACCGGTTAGCTCGCGGAGCCCCCTCAGCTGCAGTTGAGACTTCTGCCTCTGGCATCTTCATGAATACCGTCGCCATCTGTATCTCTTGATGGATATGTACGTCCGGCAACATTCAGGATGAGCTGACGTGCCAGCATTGGATCGCCGTTGTC
>CBDUMB010000271.1:0-5093 GCA_965368205.1 uncultured Pseudomonadaceae bacterium
CAGGTGCAAAACGTAAGCGGTAACGGCATAGACTTCGCTGGCGGCCAGCGATTTCTCGCTGCCATATGGCATGGCACGATTTATGTAGTCAAACAGTGTGGTTGCATACGGCCAGTAACTGCCAACGGTTCTATTGGGTGCGTCTGATGCAAGGGTGCCTCTGCCACCCACGAGGGCGTTACCCCTCTGTTTGCCATGGCTACCGTGACAGGAAGCGCAATGGCTTGCAAAAATATTCTTACCGAAACTGACACTGCCTTCACCCTCTGGAAGACCTGTACCGTCTGGCATCACAACAGACTCAAAGTCGCTCGGTGCCGGTACGCCGAGGGCAGGTAGCAGGTGCACGCCAAGGTCCGATTCTGTGTCGGCATAAGCGCTTGTCAGCGAAATCACGGAGCCTGTGAGCAGCACCCAGATAGCACAAGCCCTAGGCAAGGCACCAGGTTGATTATCGTTAGCCATGCACATTGCGGACTCTTCCAGCTTCATTCACCTGCCAGCTCTGAATGCCATTAAAATGATAGATCACCAGTTGTGATTGATCGCGCAATGCTACTTCTCTGGTTGGCTGAACGTTGCCCGCCTGATCTGTGGCGCGACTCTGCAAAATCGCGGGCTGGCCCTGCCAGTGCCATGGAATGCGGAACCTTACCGGTCGAAGTGGCGCAGGTTCGGTCTGCAGTTCGGATTCTGCCCAGCTTTTGCCACCATCTGCACTGACTTCAACCTTGCGGATGGCTGCGTGACCAGACCAGGCAAGCCCTGTGATTGGATAAACGCCCCTGATGGGTAGCTGCATTTTTCCAGACGGTGAGGTGATGAGCGATTTAACTTCCATTCTGAGAGAAAACTGCCGTGCTGTACCGTCATGCATCAGGTCCGTGTATTTGCTGGTTTCCTCGCGGGTATGTGCTGGTTGATTGGTCAGTTTCAAGCTTCGCAGCCATTTGATGCTGATGTTACCCTCGCAGCCCGGTACAAAAAGCCTCATTGGAAAACCCTGTGCGGGTCTGATGGGCTCTCCGTTCTGATAAAGCGCAATAATTGCGTGTTGCGCGATCGCCATTGGGATGCTGCGGTTGTTGCCGGATGCATCTGCACCTTCTGCAATGATCCAGCCTGACTCGCTGTCTGCACCCGCTTCGTCAAGCAGGTAGTGTAGTGGCACACCTGTCCATTCTGCACAGGATAGCAGACCAGACATTTCGCCAGCTGTCATATCAGGTGCCTCACCAATGGTGTTGCGATAACTGTTGCCGGAACATTCCAGGAACCAGGTTTTTGTCTGTAGTGGATATCGCTTAAGTGAATCGCTAGTGAAAGTCAGCGGCTTTTTGACATTGCCAAATACCGTTAGCTTGTGTTGCTCCGGATCGATATCGGGAATGCCACTATGATGACGTTCAAAGTGCAGGCTGTTTGGAGTGATGATGCCGTTCAATGATTGTAGTGGGGTGCAGGATGCGCCTTCTGCCGGACCAAGCGGGTTCTGAGTAATCTGTTCGCGCTTGAGTTGAGTGAATCTGGATGGTGCCCCATAGGGACCGGGTGGCTCTCCTGGATAGGTCATCCAGGGGCCATCTGCCATTGCCGGAGCCAGCAAAGTGGCACCGCTTGCAGCTACGCCCGCCTTCAGAAACCAGCGTCGGTTCAGCAGGCCATTAGCAGCCTCGGGGAAATCGCTCACGCCGGCAGCTCCCCGCGCACAGTCACGCGATGCATTTCCCTTGGCAGATCATCGTAATCATGAATGACATAGTGCATCACACAGCGATTATCCCACATTACAAGGTCGCCAACGCGCCAGCATGGCCTGCAGGATCGAAGTTGTTGTTTCTTGCTCCAAGAGTACCGCTCAGCCGTTCTGCGTTGAGGCTCTGCATCTGTTTTCTCCAGTCAACCTTGGTGTGTTGTGCCCCGTTGGCCAGCATATCAGATAATGGATTGTGCCTTACGACTCCAGGGTAACCAGTTGTTGCCGGGATACAGATACATCAATAAATCGCTTCAGTTAATCCTGGTCCCGGTAACATCTGCAAGGTTGAAATCTGCGATAATGATCAACTATGGAACAACTATCAGCAATTGACGCAGGCTTTCTCTACGCTGAAACGTCCCGCACGCCCATGCATGTCACTGCACTGCAGATTTACGAACCCGTCACCGCGGCGTTCAGTTTTGCGAGGATCGTCAATAACGTCAGACAGCGGGCTGCGAACATTGCGTGTTATCACAGAAAATTAGTCACCGTACCTTGGGGATTGGATCATCCATATTGGGTCAATGACACAGACTTCGACCCGGATAACCACATATTTGAGTACACCCTGGCAGAGCCGGGCGGATGGTCCCAGCTGTGCGCGGCGACAGCGCAGTTGCATGCTCAGCCTCTCGATAGAAGTAAACCTCTCTGGGAGATGCACATCATTCCCCGACTCGGTAATCTGGATGGCGTTGCAGATGACGCCTATGCCATTGTGACTAAAATCCACCACGCTGCGGTTGACGGCTTAGCCGGTATCAGCGTGACTGCCGTGCTTCATGATGTCGAACCAGATGCGCCGCCTTTAACGCCATCCGTGGTACCCCAAGACGTCCCGCCGACACCCATCACGCTGCTGTATCGTGCAACGGTAAAAGATGCCACGCGTCCCCTGCGCGCCCTCAATGCGTTACCTGCCTTCGCAAGAGCGGGTAACGTCCCTTTTCCGCCTGGCGCGCCACGGACTCGATTTAATGGGCGTGTGACCGGTCGACGGGTATTTAGCGCCTTAAATTTTCCTCTTGAACGCCTGCACGCAATCAAAAAACTGGCACCTGGTGCAACCGTCAACGATGTGGTCTTAACCATCGTCGGCGGCGGCATGCGTCAATATCTTCAGCGGCATAACGAGCTACCAGGTCGCTCATTGACAGCCATGGTGCCTGTCAGCACACGCAAAACGCTTAATCAAAGCGGCGAGGGCAATCGCATTTCGCAGATCGTGGTACCCGTGGGTACTGACATCGGCAATGCAGCTGATCGCCTGCGCAAGGTGAAGAAGGCGAGTGCAGCAGCAAAGGAACAGGAACGACGCTTTGACAGTAATACAACAGGCGCGCTGGCTGAGTTAGCTGAGCTTCCGCCCGCGCCATGGTTGAGGTTTGCCGCGCAAACACTGCAGCCGAAGGCTGGTTTAGCGCTAGCGAACACGGTGGTCACTAACGTGAAAGCGCCTCCAGTACCACTGTACAGTTGCGGTGCAAAACTTGTGCAGGCCTATGGCACCGGACCTCTTGTGGATGGAGTTTCTATTTTTCATGCAGCGATGAGTTATTGCGGAGAACTCAATTTAAGTGTTACGAGCTGCGCTTCGATGCTGCCCGATATGCAGTTTTACCTGAGCTGTCTGCAGGACACTTATGACGAGCTGGATACGCTGGCAACAAACGTCGTCGACGCGCCTTAAGGCTGGCTTGATGCTCTGAACCCCAAGGTCCAAAAATCTTTGCCGCCTAGGTCATACCAGCGCATTCTGGTACATTGCCGCCAGAAGTATGCACTATCTCTGAGGTGACTTAACCATGCCGAATATACGATTCAGTAAAACCCCCAACACATCCTCGTTACGCTTCTGGGCGTGGCGTGATCAGAACCGTCGAATGCAAAACGCCAGGAAAGCGGATGCAGAGCAGGCTGAGGCCTTTGCCGAACAGGCGCAGGCAATCCGCGAAAAACTCAATTTCCTGTTGAGCGCCGGACTGTCTGAAGGTGCAGAACTATCTCTCAATGCCATGGCCGAAGAGGACATGAATGACTTCTGCATTATGGTTGATCTGGCGGAGCCCGTGGACATTCCCGGCGTGCCCCCGCTGGAAGAAGATATCCGGAAACATCTGCATAATTTCCTTGATTCCGATCCGTGGCACGCACTTGTCATCGATAATGACATTACCGTAGCCCTGGCTTCACTGGATGCCATTGGCGCTGAAGTGTCTAATCGGCCCTGGTATGAGATTGCTCCACACCTGGTAGAGCTAATTGCCCGCCTTCTGGATCAGGTCAATAGAGAGCAGCTGATTCGATTTGTTGGTGAATACAATGCCATTGCCGAGCGGGACGATTTACATCTGCCTGCAGAACTGGGCAGTCTGTTTGAAGAACTTGTGCATAGTGCTACCCAACGTCTGGGTATGCCTAATCAGGTGATCAGGAAATAATTCACGGCCTGATAAAGCATCATAAATTGTTGTAACCTCACCAAAGCGGGGCCCGCTGCAAGCAGACTAGGTGCATTCCGTTATTACATACACGCAGGCGTATCGCATACTCGGGTAACAGATATATGCATAATGTGAGGGGGCTACTTTGATTTTACCGATACAAATCACCTGGCGGGACATACCGCAATCAGATGCCGTTGAATCTGTGATCCGTGAGAAAGCTGACAAGCTGGATAAGTTCTTTGACAAAATCACCAGTTGCCGGGTGTTGGTGGAGTCTTCCCACAAACGACATCACCATGGCAACCTCTATCGTATACGCATTGAACTTGAGGTTCCGGGAAATCAGATTTGTGTCACTCGGGATGCAGGAGATGAGCACGCACATGAAGACATTTATGTCACGCTCAGGGATTCCTTCAACGCTGCTCGCCGACAATTACAGGACTATGCCCGGGTTCGCCGTGGTCATGTAAAACAACATAATGGGCGCCGCACCGCGGCTGACCTCGAATCTGATGAGCAGCAGAGCGAGGAAACCACCAGTTCGGATCACCAGTCTGATTCAGCCTGATCACCGTTGGCTGAGTCCTGAATAGTGCAGAGCCACGCTTGTTAACAGTTCGCTGAAAATATCGGACAAGCCTGTTTCGATATGAAAGAAGAGGGTTGCACCTAAGGCTGTTTCGCAGAAGACTAGTCTGGAGGGAAAATTTCTGGGGGAATTCACCATGTTCAGCGCTTTACCTGTCTTTCTGTTGCGCGGCCTGCGGATCGCAACTCTGCTCAGTGTTGGGTTATCAACAGCGTGCAGTCCACCCGCAGGCGACCCAGCAAGCCCACCGGATGTTGTGGTTGAAGATGCAGAAACCAGCCGGACTACCGCC
>CBDUMB010000272.1:0-5065 GCA_965368205.1 uncultured Pseudomonadaceae bacterium
GTCCGGTGCGGCCATTACCATCGTAAAAGGGATGAATGGTTTCAAACTGGTGGTGTATCAGCGCCATTTTAACGAGCGGATCCAGTGGGCTGTCGGCATGGATAAATCGCTCGAGTTCCCTCATCAAGTCTGGCACCAGTAATGGCTGTGGCGGCTCGTACACTACCGTGCCAGTTTGTTCATTCTTCAGGACGGTGCCTGGCGTTTTGCGAAAGCCTGCATCGTTGCCTTCCAGTTCCGCCTGCACTGCCAGAATGGTATTCAGTGTCAACAGACCGGTGGCGCGCACCTGTTGAAAACCTGTCTCCAGGCCGCCAGCATAATGCGCGACTTCTTTGCTCACCGGATCGGCCGTTTCCGGCTGAATCTGGTATTTATAGAGCGCATCCTGAGTGGTAATGATGTTCTCAATCTCGGAACTGCTTTGTGCTTCCTGTAATGACAGGGTAGACACCAGCAAACCTTCATTGGGAATTGAGCGCGCCAGACCCTTGAGCTCCGCCAGGTACCGATGTGCCGGCACCAGCGCGCGCAAAACGGCATCAGTTTCCAGCTTATGGGTTGGTGGAAACGCAGCGGGTGAATATGTGCTCATAAAACCTCTTTTTTGAAGACTTCATATCTTACTTGCTCAAATATACGTCTTTTTGAGCAGGTTAGCGATTAACTGCTCACTTTTAGTCGTTTTTGAAGACCGCGGGGTATCGGCAGAGCCCTGTTACTCCGTTGAGAAATTATCCCGCAACCATTCTGCAAGCCTTCTGGTCGCCGGAACCGTCATAATGGTCGGTAACATTGCAATCAACTGGGGAGAGTTTTCATGGACATTACGGGTAAGTTAGCGGTAGTCACTGGCGCCGGTTCCGGCATTGGCCGCGCGCTGGCCATCAGTCTCGCGCAGCATGGCGCCCGCGGGGTGGTGTGCACGGATCTAAATGGCGAGAACGCCGCAGCCACCGCTGAAATGGTTGGTGATGTGGCCACTGCACACCCTCTGGACGTCGCTGACGAAGCCGCCATCGAAAAGCTGGTGCAGGAGGTTGAGCAGCAGCAGGGCGGCATTGACCTGTTTGTTTCGAACGCTGGCTATGGACGACGCGGCGGGTTGGATCTGTCTACAGCAGAGTGGCAGCGCATGATGAATGTACACACCTGGTCTCATCTGGCGGCGGCCCGGGCGGTGATGCCGGGTATGGTGGCCCGAGGCGAAGGTTACTTTCTGAATACCGCCTCGGCTGCGGGTTTGTTGACACAAATAGATTCAGGACCCTACGCGGTGTCGAAGCATGCCGCCGTGGCGTTTGCCGAATGGCTGCTGATCAACTACGCAGATCAGGGTATTGGCGTGTCAGTGCTGTGTCCCCAGGCTGTACGCACCAACATCCTTGGGCCGAATGCGCTGAAAGGGGGTTCATCCAACTCCCGCCAGGCCGCGGCAGACGGTATTCTGGAACCCGATTTTGTTGCTGAGGCCTGCATTGAGGCGGTGCAGGCAGAGCGGTTTTTAGTGCTGCCACACCCGGAGGTAGAGACTTACTTCCAGCGTAAAGCCAACGACTACGATCGGTGGTTATCCGGGATGCGGCGTTTTCGTCAGCGTTTGCTGGCGCGTTGAAGCCTACACTCCAGTGTGATCCAGGTATTCATGATGGACGTGCTGACGAGCAAGTCCGGATTACATCCACACCATGGTGATCCATTCTGCCGCCAGCGCAGGCTTGTCTTCGCCTTCAATCTCGATGGTGACATCCTGATTCAGCGCAAAACGTCCGTCGCCTTTGTCGTCCACGCTCTTAACCGTGAAGTGGCCGCGGATGCGTTTGCCGCTTTTCACCGGTGCCATGAAGCGCACTTTATCGTAGCCGTAGTTCACGCCCATCTTGGTGCCTTCCACACCGGGTACAGCCTGATAAGCCATGACCGGCATCATGGATAAGGTCAGCAGGCCGTGGGCAATAGTGCCGCCAAAGGGTGTCGCTTTGGCGGCTTCCGGATTCACATGCAGAAACATGTGGTCCTCGGTGAGATCCGCAAAGCCATTGATCTTGTCCTGGTCCAGGGTAAACCATTCAGACACACCGATTTCTTTGCCGGTGTAGGCGCGGACTTCGTCCAGGGTCATTGTTCGGGTAGGGCCTTGCATATGTGTTTCTCCGGGTCGGTGTAATGTGCGACCAGTTTGCCCCAACGAGTACCTCAATTGCGAGGGGTGATGCGCCCGGCTCAGCTTTAGAAATAGACTCAGCGATAGAAAATATGGTCGCCTACCCGGGCGGAACGCTTCAGCCGCCAGCCGGGATTGACGCTGGTGCTGTGAAAAAACAGAGCCCCACGCGTGGGGTCTGAGCGGCGGCCGTGCAGAACCTGATCTGCCACACGCATTGCACGCGCCCAGCTGCGTTTATTGGTTGGGCGATCACTTTTACCGTCACACCACCATGAGAACTGGCAGGGTGCGGTTTCACCGCCTTGCTTGACGACTGCGCAGGTACTGTCTGGAAAGCGCTTGTCCTGAACACGATTCATAACCACCGAGCCCACTGCGTACATGCCTTTTTCACCTTCACCACGCGCCTCCCAATACATCGCCAGCGCCAGACAGTGCTGGGCTTGCTGATCAGGCCGCGCATGTGCGGTGTTAACGGCGCATGTCGCAAGACAAAAAATACATAGGGCACGGATTGATTGAGGCATGGGCAGCAACGTCAATGAAACAGATTGCATCCTAGTCAGACCTACCTGAACACAATATAAATACAGATAAAGTCTTCGCATTGAACCCCTCAGTTTGAGACGACGGTCTCAATGTTCGGGCGTTCAGGTAACCTTCACCCGAACGGGACGCTTCAATCTCAGTATTCGAGATCGTCGATATTTATCTGTAGCGGCAAAAACACGCTAAGGTACGGTTTACCGTTAATACAGGTCTGTCAGCCCATAGGCCTGCATCTGGGATTGAAAGCCTTCAACATCGTGACTCAGAATCACGATGTCATGCTTTTCACCAGCCTGGTCCATGACCTGGTCTTTTAACAACGCTTCAGGCTTGAACCCCATCTCTTCGAATACGTTAATGGCGCTTGTCTGATCAACCGTCATATGTGCAGTGAGTTTCTGCAGCTTCAGGCTCAAAGCGATGAGAAAACTTTCCTGAATCAACAGTCTTCCCAGCCCGCGCTCTTTACCCGCCGGGCTGACCAGCACGCGCAGTTCACCAACGTGTGGCGACCAGCTGCGTTCGTCTCGTACCACCGCCGTGCAGCCTAACATTTTGCCATCAGAGCGGGCGATCAGGCTGGTGATCTCGCCGGTTTCCAATTGTTTTGACCAGGCAGACAGTACCTTTGGCTGGGTAATGTCGCGGCGCAGAAACAGCAGGTCGTGAGGGTCCAGAGTGTTGGCAAACGTCAGCACTTCGGCTTCCATCTCCGGCGTCATCAGGTCCAGCGAGACATCGCCGCCTTTAATCTCCTGGGTGCGAGGATAGCGTGTGGATTCACTCATACCGATCTCTCTCCTAACCATTCGGCCAGTTTTGGCCACATCCGCCGTACTGCATTAGGGCCAGCTATGAGACTGACATGCCCGCCTTTCAGTACGATTTCTTCTTTATCTTCGGAACCCACCAGATCCATGAGAGGCTTGCTGGCATCGTAAGCGACGATGTGATCGTGTTCAGCCATTGCCGCCATGATGGGTACCTTGATGTCGGAGAGTTTTGCGGTCTTACCGTTGACCACAAGATCACCCTTATAGAGTTTGTTGGCCCACATCAGTTCTTTGGTGGTGTCACGAAAATATTCTCCCGCTAGGGGCAGCGTTTCGTTGCCCCAACGGTCAAAGGCTCGATAAGACTTTACAAATTCGTCGTCCCACATTTTTTCCCACACACGGATCTGTGATGCAGATTTCTGAGCCGGCCTGAGCATCTCAAAAGACGCCTGCACAAAATCCTGCGGAATCACCCCCAGGGTGTCTACCAGCCGGTCTACGTCAAAATGTTTTTCGTCACTCCAGATTCGCGTGAGCCCCATTTCAGCCCAATTCACAGGTGTCGTCAGGCAGACGAGATTTTTAAGGGGGCCGTCGGTGTGACTTGCCGCGTAGATCAGAGACAACACGCCGCCCATGCAATATCCGACGATGGACACGTCTGGTTCACCTGAATCATCTATCACCATCTGCACACAGGTGGGAATAAAGTCCTGGGCGTAATCTGCAAGGGACAGACCGCGCTCTTCAGGCAGGGGTGGTTCCCAGTCGATGACGTAAACATCGAAGCCTTCTTTGAGAAGATATTCGACCATACTCTGCCCGGGCGCCAGGTCGAACACATAAGCTTTGTTGGTGGTCGCCATGACCAGCAGGATCGGTACACGATAAAGTTCGTCTGCCTGAGGCAGGTAATGGTAAAGCCGCAGCGTGCCGCGCTCGTACAACACTTCTTTTGGTGTCAACCCGACTTTGGCTGGTGGCATCGTGAGAAAGTCGAGCCCTTTCAGATTTCGGGCGATCGTGCGCTCAACCAGTTTACTGGCGCGATCGATTACGCTTGCTCGGGTTTCACTCATGATCAGCCTCGCTTCGCATACTGGGCGGTAGTTTGGTGCGCGGTGGTTTTTTACCGCCAGTCTTGTCAGTTTTTTTCTTTTTCTTAGCGAGCGTGGTCTCTATGGAGGCCAGGCGTTTTTCGACGGCGCGTATGCTTTCACCCAGTCGGAGGATGTCGTCCCGGCTGGGCATGTTGAGGTTGAGCAGGTGTTGCGCCATGGCTTCGTTGAACCTTTTCTGCATGGCGAGTTGCAGGTTCTGAAACTGATTCATGGATTGACTGAACTCGTCTGTACCCATGATTTTATTAGCGATGCTGTCAAAGTTGCGTTCCCAATCGCTGACGAGCTTTGTGAAAGCCTCAGCCGGGTCTGTTTGTTTGTCAGCCATTTCTTTCTCCCCTGTAAATAACTAATGAAACAAAGCGCTCAGGGTGGCAGAGTAAATTAATCGCACACTCTAAAGCTTTTGCTGAGTGATACTCCGTCTCCCGATTCTGGTCAACAGGTTCGTG
>CBDUMB010000273.1:0-5054 GCA_965368205.1 uncultured Pseudomonadaceae bacterium
GTCTCGGCCTACATGGGAAGCACTGCTCGCACGGGCGGGTCTGCTGGGATCCGGCGGTGGCAGCGTGGTGGTCGGAGAGGCTGCCGCCACCCGTACTGTGGTTAACATACAAGGTGCCAGCTACCAGGCAGCTCAGTATCTGGGCAAAGTTCTAATGGCACAGAGCTGGTCTACCTACGGTCAACTGTCCGCTGCAGATCCACAGCCCCTGCGTGTTTCAGCTAATACAGCGGCGATTAGGCGTACACGATCGCTTGATCATCCGGTATTTGCCGCGGCGTTTGGTGGCGCAGCTGCCTTAGGTGTGGAAACCATGACGCCACGCCAGTCCCGTTGCCTGAATGGGTTGCTTGCGGTACATGACTGGTTGAATCCGGATGCCCCCTCTGTCGGTCAGGTGCGCGTTCATGGTGGATTGCACACGTTACCGTATCCGTTGGGCCAGGCTTTGCGGGTGGCTGCTGCTATTGGTTTTGCGCGGTCACCCAGGCTGTTGAAAGGGCTGTTTCGCTAAACGGCCATGGCTTGAGACTAAAGTCTGGCTCGAGCTTCTTCAATCATCTTGCGTTCGGTACCGTCGAGGCGCGCCTGCATACCCCGATCCATTTCCGCCAGAACCCTTGCGGCGTGTTCGTTGGTGCGAATTTTTGCCCAGTAGCTGGCCACCCGTTCAGTACTGGCAATTGGGTTAGGCACATCGAGTCTCGGTACGGTGTTCTCGCACAACCACAACGCCGGTACCAGGCTGCAGTCGGCTCTGGTGAGCTTGGGCCCAGCGGCAAACTCATCATCGGCCAGGTGTCGCTCCAATGCGCCCATGCCGCGTGTTATCTGTGCAGCGAAGAGGTCACGGATCGCGTCGACGCGGTTGCCTCTTGGAATCTGTGGTAGCGCCATAAAAATGTTGTTCATCAGATAAATATCCGCAATACGCGATAGCAAGCGGACGTTGGCGCGTTGGCGCGGGGTATCGCCAGCCATCGATTTTTGCGGATAGAGATCGTCCAGATATTCAGCGATCACCTCAGATTCCGGAATAATGCCATCGTCTACTTCGAGCACCGGAATGCGGCCGAGGGGGGATATTTCTGTCAGTTTGCCAAGGTAGAATGACGCCGGCAGCTCGAATTCAATGTCGTTGATACCCATTGCGTAGATCTGCATACGTACTTTCGCCGAGTAGGGACTCAGGTCACCGGTGTAAAGTTTCATAAGATCACCTCAAGGGGGCAGTGGGGGCGTTAGTTTAGTCTGCCGCAATCGCCAGGGTAAGCAAGTTTTGAGCGAGTTTACAGAACCGTAACCGGTCATCATCATTGTAAAAATTGGGAAGGAGTTGCATGGTGCGCGGTGCAGACAATTCAGATCGGTGGGTCGAGGCTACTCCAGCTGAGGGCGCACCTGCAGACAATGAACATGAGGTGCTATCCGCTGCACAGGTTAGCGCCTGGCAGCATCAGGGTTTTGCGCTTGTGAGTGACGTGTTCCCTGACTCGTTGATCGAGACCCTGCGCGAAGCCGCAAGTGAAAGGTTCCCTGCCCCAGGCAGTGCAGCGGCCCAGGGTGTCTCTGACTTTGGCAGTGAGCTGTGTTTCCCCAGCACTCTACCTGGGTTCAACGAAATCACGCTTGCGCCGCGCTTGCTGGCCTGCGTGTCAGCGTTGTTGCAGACGCCGGTAGAATCTCTGCGGCTCAGTCAATCTGATCTCTGGCCGAAATATGGCAGAACTGAGAAGTCAGCGGGGCCGCTGGACAACATGGACCAGCGTATTCACATCGATTATCCAAACCATACCCTGGCGCATCCAACCGAGTGGACACGTCCGGAAGCGGTAGAGATGATTGTGTATCTCAACGATGTGGAGAGCTGCGGCGGGGCAACCGCTGTGGTGCCGCGCCAGGGCGATGCAGACCCTGCTTATCGTTGGCCCATTGTCGATTCGCCGGGCATAGGCGAGCTGGATTATGTGAACGACCGTACAGCTGCTGAGGCGTATTTTTCTCAGCAGCGTCCAGGATTGGCTCAATGGCGGGCATCGCTTTATGCGCGCGAAAAATATACCCGCTTCAAAGCAGGCGACGTACTTTTCTATCGGCACGATACCTGGCACCGGGGAACACCTATGTTGCCGGGCGCGCTGCGTCTGGTGCACAACATCACCTATCGGCGGGCGGAATGTGAATGGATAAGCACGCTGCATGTGGGCTGGGCGTGGTCTGCGTATCGCAAGAGCAAATATCTGGAGCGCCTGATTGCCCATGCCAGTCTTGCGCAGCGGGCGGTGCTGGGTTTCCCCCAGCCCGGATCCAGCTATTGGAGTGAAGCAACAATCGCCGCGGTAGAAGCCCGTTACCATCCTTTTGGGATGGATATGAACCCATACCGGGAGCACCTCAGATAACACCCGCTCGAACAGTGATGGTTCGATAAAACCGAAGGGTTCAGTCAGACAGGCAGAGGCTTGGTTGTTCCTCCAACTGAGGTATGCTGTATTTGTGCAAACACAACAACGCCATCGGACACCCCGCGCCACGATATGTATACACTGCTAGTCACTTTTTTCCTGCTGGCACTCATTTTTTCGTTTCTCTGCTCTATGTGGGAGGCAGTACTGCTCTCCACCACGCCGACGTATGCGCGTATGCAGTTTCAGGAAGGCACCCTGGTGGGGCGTTACCTGGAAGATTTTAAAGCCAATATTGACCGCCCGCTGTCAGCCATTCTGACCCTCAATACGATTGCTCACACAGTAGGTGCGATTGGCGTTGGCCAGCAGGCTGCAGCCATATGGGCCGATGCAAATCCCTGGATTACGCTGTTCGGTGTGCCGGCATTGATGACTATTGCGATTCTGGTGTTGTCAGAGATTGTGCCAAAAACGATCGGCGCACTTTACTGGCAGCGTCTGGTGACGTTCACTGTACATAGCCTGAGGTTCCTGATCGTTGCGCTGGCACCGCTGGTATGGATGAGCCAGTACCTCACCCGGTTACTCAAACACGGTAACAATCAGCCGGTATTAACGCGCACAGACTTCCTGGCCATGGCTGAAATTGGCGCACAGGAAGGTGTCTTCGAAGAAGAAGAAAGTCAGATGATTGGCAACATGATCCGTTTTCAAACCGTGCAGGTACGTGATGTGATGACCCCGCGCACGGTGGTTGCAGCGGCAGCTGAAAGCGATGCCATTGCCAGTTTTCATACGTCTGGCAAACGTCAGCGTTTTTCTCGCATCCCGATTTACAACATCTCCAAAGATCACATCACCGGCTACGTCCTCAAGGCGGACGTGTTGACTGCCTTGATCGATGGTCGAGGGGATGAACCGCTGGCTTCGCTGCGGCGCGAGATCATTGCTGTTGGCGAGACCTATGCCATTACGGATCTATTCAGCACGCTGCGCGAACGCCAGGAGCACATTGCCGTAGTGTTGGATGATTTTGGTGGCATGGCGGGCATTGTGACCCTGGAAGATGTCATTGAAACATTGTTGGGGTTTGAAATTGTCGATGAGACGGATACCACAACCGATATGCGTATGCTGGCGGAACGACATCGGGATCGACGTGCTAAGACCCTGGGTGCATTAGACGGGCCGGGCTTGAGCGACTGAGCGGTTACAGTTCGTCGAGGATGTCAGTTTCGGCGGTGTCAGCAATGGCTTCGTAGCGCAGAACGTGGATGATACGCCGGCGTTTATCATTGCGCAGTTCGTGGGTAATGCGATTTTTTCCCGTTTCATAGGACCATTGGTATGTCAGGTGCCCTGATGCGACTGCTCGTCCCCAGTTGTCCGGCTTGTTTTCGAACAAGCGATTGCTCCAGATCTGCAGCGGTTCCCCGGACTCGGGGTAGCGTTTTCTTAACAGTTTGTTGAGATGGTTATATTCAGTCACGTATGTATTGGTGTCGCTGTGCGCTGCGTATGCTTCATAACCTGCCTGATACAACCCGCCTAATTCATCAAAACGATAAAAAATGAGTACGTCCAATCCTGCGAGTTTGCCTTCGTAGTTGACCATAGCCTTGCGCTGGTTAGCAGGGATTTCACCCTGATGCAGATTTTTGACCTCAGTCATGGTCATACCCCAATCGGCGCTGCGGAAGTCTGCAGCATGGGTAGATACTGTGATCAGCGACAATAGGATGAATATTGTCATTTTTTGTCTATGGAAGATTCGCATGCCGGTCTCTCGATGGTTTGGAAGGCGCTACTCAAGCGGACTGTAGAATAACCGATGCCCGCAAAGAAACACCTTCATGAAAACTGCTGCTAAATTCGGCTTGTGTCGAGCAGTTGGTCGGTGTCCGGGTTTTCCTCCAGTGCAGTATCCAGTTTGCGGCTGGTTGCCAGCGGGGATGCGCTTTCACCTGAAATGAGTTTATACATGACGGGCACAATAAACAGCGTGAATAACGTTGCGACGGTTACGCCGCTGAAAACGACAACGCCAATGACTTCACGGGTTTCGGCGCCTGGTCCGCTGCCGAATATCAGTGGCAGGGTGCCCGCTGCGGTTGTAATTGTGGTCATGACGATGGGGCGCAGACGCACTTCACACGCGCTGATCAGGGCCTCGATGAACTCGACCCCTTCATCGCGCAACTGATTGGCGAACTCAACAATCAGAATGCCATTCTTTGCAGCCAGACCAATCAGCATAACCAAGCCAATCTGGCTATAGATGTTGATGGTCATGCCGGTTAACCATAGACCCAGAAGGCCACCGGTAATGGCAATCGGTACCGTCAGCATGATGGTCAGAGGGTGTCTGAAACTTTCAAACTGGGCCGCCAGTGCAAGGAAAACCACAGCAAGACCCAACAGCATGACAAATACGATGGACGACTCCGATTCCTGCAGGTCACGCGTCTGTCCTTTGTAGTCGATCACCACCCCTTCGGGTAGCTTCTCTCTCACCAGAGTGGTCAGATATTCAACGGCTTCGTTTAACGCAAGCCCGGGCGCAAGGTTCGCCTCTAAGGTAATTGCGCGTACCCGGTTGTAACGGTTGAGTCTGTTCGAATCCGCATATTCCTCAATCGTGACCAG
>CBDUMB010000274.1:0-5046 GCA_965368205.1 uncultured Pseudomonadaceae bacterium
CACAACGCATCAAGACTCGGGCCTAAGGTACCGCTAGCCCATTACCCCATAGAGGAATGGCTGCGCGTCATGCAAACCAATGTGAATGCGCCTTTTATCCTGACCCATACGCTGTTTGATCTGCTCGATGCCGCAGACGATGCCTGCATTATCAACACTTCTTCCTCCGTGGGGCGGCAAGGTCGTGCCTACTGGGGCGCTTACGCGGTAAGCAAGTTTGCCACCGAGGGGTTCAGCCAGGTGTTGGCTGACGAAACCGAGTCTGCTGGGCGTATCCGCGTCTACAGCGTCAATCCCGGTGGCACCCGCACCGCCATGCGCAAAGCCGCCTATCCGCTGGAAGACCCGGCGTCGCTACCCAGCCCGGAACAGCACATGGATCTTTATCTATATCTGATGGCCGGCAGACGCAGCGGCAAAACCTTGCCGGACACTGGCGCACAACTCGACGCACGAACCTGGAAGTGCCAATAAACCGTCTGGAAAACGTCAAAACGTTGACATGTTTTTTTGTCGCAAGCACCTAACTCATTGATTTTACTGGCCACCAAAGCTGGCACAGTATTTGTACTGTGGTATTGATAAAGCGTTTAACAGCGGCCTTACCCAAACCAGTAGTATGAGTTTTAAGAAGCGGATATGAGCAAAAATATTTCATCCAGATCAGCACGACTGAATGCACCGGGCAAACACCCGGAGTTTTTCGACGACCGCACCGCCCTGCAGTTGACCCAGGCTTTCGGCCAGGAGGCAGAACTCGAACCCCTGCTTGCACTGCTTTTTGCACAGCAGCGGGCAACCGCTGAAGTGCGCGGACTGCGGTATGTCTATCGACCTCTCGGCATTGACCTGAACTACGGCGAGCGCGCCGAATACGAAGGTGAGTACAACCTGACTTTTCGCGACCTGCCGCTGGGCACGCTGACCCTGTATTTCGCCAATGGGCAGAACGAGCAGAGCATTCAAACCTGCGAAGACCTGGTGTCGCTCGCATTCACTTCCATTCGCAATGCGGTCACCACCCTGGAACTGCGCAACAAGCCTCAGGGCATCAATTCTGCCGAACGGGCAGCTCTGGTTGCGGTCAACACGCCGCGCGAAAAGCACGACACGGCGCCGGGTTCATTGCAGAGTGGCGAAGCCAAACATGATGCGCTGATTCTGCTGGGTCTGGATCACTTTCCAACTATCCAGAGTCGAGACGGTGAAGAATGGGCGCAGGTGTTGATGTCCAGCGTGCACGAACAGATCCGCGAGGGGCTGCGCAGCGCAGACGGCGTTTACCACATTGGTGATGACCTTATCGCGGTGCTGTTACCCAACACCAGTTCAGAACAGGCGGAACAGGTAGCCAAAAAAATACGGACGCTGGTTGCCAGCCTGCATCTACGCGGAGATCCTAAAACGGAACAGCTGACAGCGTGCATGGGGTTGGCTGACGCTACCCACGCAAAAACGGCAGAAGATGTGATGAGCCATGCCCAATGTGCCCTGGCGGCGGCCCGAGCGCAGGGCAGTAATCAGATTCTCTATTATCAGCCAGAACTGGCGGAGACTCAGCCTTTTAAGTCCGGGTAAGGCAACAGACAGGTGGTTTTAGCAACGCGAGCACGCCTTGTCTGAGACTGGCCTTTCTGCGGACCTCGATACTTGAGACCCAACATCTTGTATAAGGTGCGAAGATCTTCCGGCTGCAACAAAGCCCACTGACGATTACGTAACCAGGACGGCAGAACAACAGGTCCGTAGCGCACCCGCTTGAGCCTGCTGACCACACAGCCGACACTTTCAAACAGACGTCGTACTTCGCGGTTTTTGCCTTCCATCAGAACCACGTGGTACCAATGATTGCGATTGCCTCCATTAAAATAGCGTATATCGCTGAAACGCATCAGTTCACCATCAACCTCGACACCCGCGCGCAATCGAGCCAGAACATCATCCTCGAGTTCGGCGTTAATACGCACAGCATATTCCCGGTCAAGACCGGTTGAAGGGTGCATGAGCTTATGCGCCAGAGATCCATCGTTGGTTAACAACAGCAGACCCGTGGTTTGCATATCAAGGCGACCTATACTGATCCAGCGACTACCGCGCAGATTAGGCAGACTGTCAAAGACAGTGGGGCGACCCTCTTCATCTCGACGCGAGCACACCACACCAGAAGCTTTGTTCATGATGATGACTTCCGGATTGGTCTGCGCATTCAGGCTTACCAGCGCCCCATCAAACATGATGCGATCCGCTGTAGTGACACGCTGGCCAACGTGGGCAATCGCATCGTTAACGGAAACGCGCCCCGCTTCGATCCAACCTTCAATCTGACGTCGCGAACCAATACCAGCGGCCGCTAGAATCTTATGTATTTTTTCAGGCACCAGGGGCGCCTGATCGGGTTGTTGCGGTTTACGTGACACCTGTGCAGCCTTATTTAATTAGAAGGGCCGGCGCCGGAGTGTAACTGCACCACATCTGCAGACTCAGGATCGCCTGCCGCCTGGTCACTTGTATCAATATCGCCAGGCTCAACATCATCCGTCGCCTGCACTGCTACCGTAATGGTTTCGTCTTCCACTACCAACGCGGGTTCTATCAGGGCGCGAATTTCCGCCAATGGCGGCAGCTCCGTCAGTGACTGCAGATTAAAATAGTCGAGGAATGTTTTTGTTGTACCGTAAAGAGACGGTCGGCCAGGGACCTCTCGCTGACCCACAACGCGGATCCAATCTCGCTCAACCAGGGTACGCATAATATTCTGACTGACGCTGACGCCACGCACCTGCTCTATGTCACCTCTTGTGACGGGTTGCTTATAAGCCACCAGTGCAAGCGTCTCCAGCAAAGCCCGGGTGTATCGCGGAGGCTTCTCATCCCATAGACGGCTCACCCAGTCACTTAACTCCTGGCGTACCTGATAACGATACCCGGATGCGACGCGTTTCAGTTCAACACCTCGTTCAGCGCTCTCTTCCTGCAATGCCTTCAGGGCATCGCGCACCTGTTTAGTGGCATTTTCCTCATCCAGTTCACCAGGCGAGAACAGCTTGGTTAAGTTGGCAACCGTCAATGGTCCATCTGAAGCCAGCAGGGCCGCTTCTATAATGCGTTGTATTTGCGCCTCATCCATTCAACTGTCCTCGTCGCTGTCTTCGTCTTGGTCGACATCATTAGCTTTGTCCGAATCTGCTTCGCCGCCATAATTAGTGTTGAACACCGGAGCGTGATCAACCACTCCGGATGCGCCACGCACGTGAATAGGCGCAAACGCTTCAGTTTGAACAAATTCAACCAGCGCCTCACGCACCAGCTCCATGATGGCAAGGAAAGTCACGATCACACCCATGCGACCTTCAGACGGCTTAAATAATTCGCCGAAATCTACAAAACCATCCTGAGAGTTAACCAATGCCAGCACATCACCCATACGTTCACGCACGGATAATGGTTCGAACTTCACTTCGTGCTTCTGGAACATTTCCGCCCGACGCAGCACAGCTGCCAGCGCGGTCAGAACCTCTTTGAGGTCAACTTCCGGGTCTGCGTGTTGTTTTACCAGGTCAGGTTTGCTCGCCGCGACATCAAAGATATCCCGCTCTATGCGCGGCAATTCATCAATACCTTCTGCAGCGGTTTTAATCTGCTCGTATTCCTGCAGACGGCGTATCAGCTCCGCGCGTGGATCACCTTCCTCTTCTTCAAGGGATTCCGGACGAGGCAGCAACATGCGGGATTTGATTTCAGCAAGCATCGCGGCCATCAGCAGGTATTCGCCTGCAAGTTCGAGCTGCAAAGCCTGCATGAGATCAATGTAACCCATGTACTGACGGGTAATCTCTGCGACCTTGATATTTAGGATATCCAGATTCTGCCGGCGAATCAGATACAACAGCAGATCCAACGGTCCTTCGAAAGTTTCCAGAAAAACTTCTAACGCTTCGGGCGGTATATATAAATCGGTAGGCAGTTGCGTGACCGCCTCTCCCCGAACAAGCGCTATTGTCGCGCTGTCTGCAGAGCGTGCCTGTTCCAACTGGCCAACGGTTTCGTTCATATGGTTCTCACTGTCGCCAACACTATCCGTTGGATTACCGATGACTGATGCCTATTGCTTCTTTGACGTCGTCCAGCGTCTCACGAGCAAGGTTACGTGCTTTCTCCGAACCTTCCGCTAGAATCGCATGTACCAGATCAGGTTCTTCTTCAAATTGCTGGGCACGTTGACGGTAGATGAGCTGTTCTTCATTAATCGCATCAATCAACGGTTTTTTACAGTCGACGCAGCCAATGCCTGCACTGCGACAACCTTGCGTGGCCCACTTGCGCACTTCCTCAGTCGAATAGACTTCGTGCAGCGCAAACACCGGACAATTTTCCGGCTCACCCGGATCCGAGCGGCGTACGCGTGCAGGATCTGTCTGCATGGTGCGAATTTTTGCTTCAACCGAGTCAGGCTCTTCCCGCAACGAAATATAATTGTTGTAAGACTTGGACATCTTTTCACCATCCAGGCCAGGCATCTTTGCAGTCTTGGTCAGCAATGACTGTGGCTCCGGCAGAATGATGCGACCACCGCCTTCCAGATAGCCGAACAAACGCTCGCGGTCACCGATGGACAGATTCTGTTGCTCAGCCAGCAATGCGCGCGCGCGCTCCAGGGCTTCGCCGTCACCTTTTTCCAGGTACTCTTTGCGTAAGTTGCCATACATGCGAGCAGCTTTTTTACTCATCTTTTTGACCGCAGCTTCCGCGGCATCTTCAAAGCCAGGTTCACGACCGTAAATATGGTTAAAGCGCCGCGCCACTTCCCGGGTAAGCTCCACATGTGCCACCTGATCCGCGCCGACAGGCACCCAACCGGCCCGGTACACCAGAATATCTGCAGCCTGTAACAGCGGATAACCGAGGAAACCGTAGGTGGCCAGATCCCGGTCAGAGAGTTTCTGCTGCTGATCTTTAAAGCTGGGTACGCGCTCAAGCCAGGAAATGGGTGTAATCATCGACAACAGCAGATGCAGTTCCGCATGTTCCGGTACCCGACTCTGCACA
>CBDUMB010000275.1:0-5023 GCA_965368205.1 uncultured Pseudomonadaceae bacterium
AAGATCGACACGCTGACGGGCTTCGGGCTGACTCACGTTGATCCCACATGGGATCTGAAGCTTGAAGAGTACGTCGAAGACACTGAAAATCCCGATCTCCCAACGGGTTCGAAAGACCCATTTGCGCTTCGGCGCGCGTGGATCCTGCCGCAAATGTCAGGGGGGATGTGGCAAGCACCCGCTCGACCCCGGTCGGATCGGGACCGACACCCTGCACCACAAGCTCGGACGGTGATGCCGCCCCGCTGCGCAGCGCTTGCAACACCAGTGCGCCATCCTTGGCTTCGGCAGGTAACAGGCCAAAACGAGCGGCCGAGGGCTGCAAAACATCCAATGTGCCCTTTGCCTCAAACGCGGCCAGAAGTTCGCTGCGCCCTTCGCGGGCCAATCCATCGGAAAGCCAGACCGTGTCGGTCGATTGCAGGTTTGCAACCCATGCAGGTGCCGCAGCATACGGCCCGTCCCATGGCACTGGCGAGAGGCCCGGCAAACGCGCACGCCAATCCCCGGCACTGAGCCATTGCGGCGCAGGGCCCGCGGCCTCGGTCACTTCATGCGACAGGGTGATTGCAACTGTGCGACCTGCCTGTGCGGCATCATCAAGCTGATCTGCGATGGCCGCGATCCGCTGCGGCCAGTCAGACGCCGCTGCCCAGTGCGCGTCAACAAACACAAGCAAAGGACCGCGCCCGGCCTGACGGTCATCCGGGTTCAAAACCGGTCCCGCAAATCCGAGGATCAGCGCCGCAACCGCCAATAAGCGCAACAACAGCAGCCACCACGGTGTGCGATCACTTTCCGCATCACGATCCTCAAGCCCCAAAAGCAGCGTGACCGCGGGAAAACGTAGGCGAATTGGCGCGGGCGGCACGGCGCGGAGCAGCCACCACAACAGCGGCAGCGCGACGCAAGCTAACACGGAGGGTACGATACTGTATAACAACGCTACCGCCAGCTTTGCAGCCGCGGTGTTTTCATCCGCGGAGGGATTGAATCCGAACCAGGCAACCCCGTTTGTCGCCAGCAGAACACCAAGCGCGGTTGCCGCCTTGTTAACCATGCCCCACAAAGAGAAGTACAACCCGGTACGTTGTTCTCCAGTGCGCAGGGTGTCCAGATCTACGACGTCCGCAGCCATGGATGCGGGTAAAAACACCAGTGCACCCACAGCCGAACCTTTGAGCATCATCAGTGCAAAGAACAACCAATAGTGCTGCGGTCCGAGCAGCGGAATGAAAGCACTCCACAGCGACAGCCATGCAATGCCAAGAACAACGGTTTTATGCTTGCCCAGACGACGCGAAATTGCGAACCAGGCGGGTATCGCAAGACTACTGGACAGGTAGTAGGCCAGAACAAAAAGAGCATAACGGTCAAAGGGCTGCTCCATGACCGAGCCCACAAAGAAAAACGACAGCGATGCTGTCATGCTCACGGAGGCAACCAGAAAGACCAGGCTGATGACAAGGCGCCGATAGGGACCGTTAGCCAGCACAATTTTCAGCCCACGTCGCCAAGCTACCCGCTCCTGCTGAGCTTTGGACCGGGAAGGCATTTCCGGCACAAAGAACAGAGCCGGCGCGCTTAAGATCGGCAAAAGGATGACGACCGCAATGGCAATACCCAGCAAAGCATTGTTAGCACCAGATAAACCGAACCCAAGGGAAAGAATCAGTGGTATCAACAGCGCCATCAGGGTGCCGCCATAACCGAACGCTTCCCGCCATCCGGTAATCTGTGAACGCTCGTTGTAGTCCGGCGACAGCTCAGCTCCCCAAGCCCGATAAGGCAGGTCAACCAGGGTAAAACTGAGATAAAGAGCGCTGATCCAGACAAAGAGATAGAGGTTGGTGACCTTCTCCCCACCAAATAACTGCCACGTAGCAATGGCGAACGCACTGTCAGGAACAAACAGCATCCATAAAGATAAGAGCATTAATGGAATGCCCATAGCCATCCAGGGCTTCCTGCGCCCGAACCGGGTCACCCATCGATCCGAGGCGATACCAATCGCAGGGTCGGTGACAACATCAGTCAATCGGGATAAGGCAATCAGCGCTCCAACAACGGCAAGCGATAGACCCAGGTTCTGTGAATAAAATGCCGGGATATAAAGTGCTATGGGCAAGCCAACGGTTGAAGTTGGCAGATTGGCAATGCCATACAGCGCAATTTTTAGTCGGCCAATACCCTCAGCGGGCGGCGAAGACTGTTTTAAATCAGAACTCAACTGGGATCACCTTCTCTCTTCTCTCGTACGCACAGTTGCATTAATAATGCGTATAATGCAAGCCGCATCAATAAGGAATTCCCATGCAGCGACTCTTACTGAATCTGATCATTGTTACCCTACTGACCGGTGCCTTTGCTTCAAATGCATCCGCTCAATTTATTACCACTGACGACGCTCTGGCGATCGAACAACAGAGCCAGGCTGGTGAACGTATCAGCAGTTTTCTCGCCCGCGAAGAAGTACAGCAGCAGCTCATCAAATTTGGTGTGCCAGCCGAACAGGCAGAGCAGCGCATAGCAGCTCTGACTCCGCAGGAATTGCTGTTACTGGACGCAAAAATAGGTGACATGCCTGCTGGCGCCAGTGGTATTGCCGAAGTCATCGGTATTGTTGTTATCGTTCTGTTCATTCTTGAGTTACTGGGTGTTACAGACGTATTCACGGCTATTTAGGGTACTGATTTTTGGCGCGGTTCTGACGGGCTGTCAGACCCAGCCAAACTTGAGCTTGAATACACAGGGGTCACTGGAACTTACTCAGACCCCTTTCCATGACCAGACCGGATACTTCTGCGGGCCCAACGCTCTGGCGACGGTCCTGCACCGGACCGGCTTGGACATTGACCCTGACACGCTCGCGGAACAAGTCTATCTGCCCGGCCGCAAAGGCAGTCTGCAGCTGGAACTGGTGGCTGCCACACGGCGCATGAATCGGTTAACCGTTGCTGTGGAGCCTTCGCTGCAGGGCATTGTGCGTGAGCTGGAGCAAGGCTATCCCGTGTTGATCCTGCAGAACCTGGGCGTTGCCTGGTTGCCTGTCTGGCATTACGCCGTGATCATTGGCTTCGACCCGGCACAGCAGAATTTTATCTTACGCTCCGGAAATCAGCGCAGGCAGCTGTTCAAAGCTCACCGGCTGTTAAAAACATGGAACCGGGCTGAACGCTGGGGGGTTGTTGTCTTGAATCCGGGTGAGCTGCCGGCAAATCCGGAGGTGCAGGCTTACAGCCAATCGGTTGCGGCCCTCGAACAGGTCGGCCAGCTTGAAGCCGCCCTGTCGGCTTATGAAACCGGCTTAGAGCGCTGGCCAGACAGTACCGCATTGCGGTTTGGCACAGCCAATACACTGCAGCAGTCTGGAGACTACTCTCGCGCTATTGAAGTGTACGAAGACCTGATTCAACGGCACCCTGACTACTGGTTTGCAACAAACAATTTGGCACACACATTGGCACTTCTGGGCTGTAAGCAGATGGCACTGAATGTTATCGCTCGCTATCAGGATAAAGTTGAATCTGCACTTCCCCGATCGCTTCTGAGTACCCGGCAAACCATCTCTGCTCAAGCTGACGAACAGTGCCGTCTAACACCTGCAATTGAATCCGGTCAGTCGTCGACCCCTAAGAAACCCTTGAGCCCTGCAATGTAGTTGTCCCACCCGGCATCGTGGTTCTGCACACTGTCCTCACTGGTGAGCTTCGCATGACGCAGATCAATGCGTGTACCCGCACCTTCATCTCGAAACCAAACCTCTATCTCTGAAACTTCTTCATCGCCGGACCATTGCCAGGTGTAGTGCAGATAGTCTTCAGGGACAACATGTAAAAATACGCCTTCGTTGGACATGTCGAACTCTGATGTCTTCATCATCAATCGATAATGCCCACCAACCTGTGGCAACACGTCCATTGCCGTTGCCGGTGGGATGACAGTATCCGACGATACCCAGGCGGCGTATACCTCCGGCCGGGAATGGGCAATGCTATAAGACTTATCTATTTCCAATTCAGCGAAGCCTTGGCTGGGTACGCAGGTCCAGTGTGTACGGCTGATCCGGATGAGGTACTTCAGACTTTATTTTGAGTCGCCCCTGCGAACCACCATGACCGAAAAATCTGGCACCTCGGCGCGCTTCCGCCTCATTGGCATTGAGCGGGAAAGTATCGTAATTGCGCCCACCGGGGTGTGAAACATGATAGGTCGCGCCAGCGATAGATCGCTGGTTGCTGGTGTCGACCAGATCGAACACCAGCGGCGAATGCACATCGATGGTGGGGTGTAAGCTGGACGGCGCCGCCCAGGCTTTGAAGCGAACACCCGCCACCGCACTACCCCGCTCGCCGGTGGAGCGCAGTGGCAGCGGACGACCGTTACACAACACCTGATAACGATCGCCTTTTAAGCCCTTTACAGAGACCTGCAGTCGTTCAACGGTAGAGTCCACGTAACGCGCGGTACCCTGTGCCGTCGCTTCTTCGCCAAGCACATGCCAGGGTTCCAGGCTGTTGTGCACATCAACCTGCATACCCTGGGCCTCGAAACTGCCAAGCAGCGGAAAGCGAAACTCGCGAAAGGGTGCAAACCATTCCTCGTCAAAGGCATAGCCCGCTCGTGACATGTCTGCCAACACCTCCTGCATATCTTCCCAAACACAATGGCGCAACATGAACCGATCATGTAGTTCCGTACCCCAGCGAATCAACGGCTGCCTGTAGGGTTTGCGCCAGAAGCGCGCAACCATGGCGCGAATCAGCAGCATCTGCACCAGACTCATCTGCGCATGTGGCGGCATTTCCAGCGCGCGCAGCTCTACCAGGCCTTTGCGCCCGGTAGGTCCATCAGGCGAGTAGAGCTTATCAATGGAAAATTCAGCTCGGTGGGTATTCCCGGTCAGGTCGATGAGAAAATTTCGCAGCAGGCGGTCCACCTGCCAGAGTTGTTCTGTCTCACCTTCGGGCAAAAGTCCCATGGCAATTTCAAGTTCATAAAGGTTATCGTCCCGCGCTTCATC
>CBDUMB010000276.1:0-5017 GCA_965368205.1 uncultured Pseudomonadaceae bacterium
CAGGGCAGGTTGTCACCACTGGAAAAGTCTATCTGGCAGCTGAATCAGTGGTGGTTGGATAAGATGTTAGGTCACGATTGATACGCTCTGCCGTGACATGTCACCCAACTACTGGGTTTTTCAGGCACGCGGCAGTTGCCTGAGGAAAAGCGCAATGCCTCCCAGAGTCAGAACCGTAGCGAGTACCAGTCGAAGCGTCAGCGGTTCGGCCAGCAACAGCACGCCACCCAGAGCCGCCAGAGCGGGTACGGATAGTTGCATCACTGCGGCGGTTGTTGCTTTGATGTGTTGCAGGACTGCATACCAGATTGCGTATCCGGCACCCGACGCCAGCGCACCCGACGCCAGGGCAAAAAGCCCGCCTGGCCAGGTTAAATGCATATTGCTGCTGTCTATCAGGCTCACGAGAAGCGCAACCGGGGTTGCATAAAGAAAGTTGTTTGCCGTAGCGCTTGTTGGGTCGTCACCCTGAAGACCAAAAAGAGAGTACGCACCCCAGGCCAGCCCGGCCACCAACATAAGTGCGGAATACATCGGCTCGGGCGCTTGGATTCCCGGCGAAACGAGGTACACCAGACCGCTTCCTGCGACGGATATCCCCACCCAGGCAAGCATTGATAAGCGCTCGCCGCGAATAATCGCAGTGCTGATCATGATGAGCTGGACAGACCCGAATAAAAGCAGCGCGCCGCTACCTGTGCTTAGCGATTGATAAGCAAAGGAGAAACACAGCATGTAGGCGCTAAGCGCCAACACAGACTTCCAGACGGGTTTTGCAGGCCGCCAATCTGTTCCGCGCATTTTGCTGCGAACAGCAACAATGAAAAGCAGGCAAAGGGTGCCTGCAAACAGCCGCAGCGTGGTGAAAGAGGCAGGGTCAATCAACTCTGCTCGCAGTGCCATACGGCACAGCACTGAATTGGCAGCAAATGCAGCCATCGCAGTCGTAGCCAACATAGCGACCTGCATAGCAGGTTTTGAAGTGCTCAATTAGCGCCGATAGCCCGCGCCAGGATGAGGGGCCGCTAAACGCGGTTGTTTACGCCCGAGTTTTTCTCTGAATGTCCCTGGCTGATAATGGCGCTTGTAAACCCCCCGCTCCTGCAACTCCGGGATGACAAGATCTACAAATTCTTCTACCGACTCAGGCATCACTGTATAAGCAAGATTGAACCCATCAAGACCCGACACTGCAAACCATTGTTCCAGCTTGTTGGCAATGGTTTCCGGCGAACCCGTAATGATCGGACCTGCGCCGCCAACGGTAAGGTCCTCAGCCCAATCTCTGACCGTCGCGCTACCGTGGGCGGACAAGGCAGATTGAATAGCGTCGGATTCAACCTGTTGGACGGTGGCATCCATATCCAATTCAGACAGATCCATTCCGGTCCAGCCTGAAAGCAGTGCAAGCGCACCCTCGTTGAGACCATAGCTTTTATAATCAGCCAGTTTTTCTTCTGCTTGCGCGTCCGTTGGCGCAACAATTACGGTTATTGCGCCGAAAATTTTCAGGTCGCTCGGATCCCGACCATGCGCTGTTGCCTGCGCCCTCAGACTGGCAACAGATCTGGCATGTTGCTCAGCATTGTGACCCCCAATAAACACACATTCCGCGTGCTTGCCTGCAAAGGCCTGCCCCTTCGCTGATGTGCCTGCCTGGAAAAGCACAGGCGTACGCTGGGGCGATGGTTCACATAAGTGGATCGCGTTTAACTTGAAGTATTTGCCATCGTGATCGATGCGGTGAACTTTATCTGGATCTGTGAAGACCCCACTTGTACGGTCCCGCAGAACCGCCCCATCTTCCCAGCTGCGTTCCCACAAGGCGTAAACCACCTGCATATACTCATGCGCGATGTCATAACGGGTGTCGTGCGCTTCTTTCTTATCCTGACCAATCCCTTTAGCGGCACTATCAAGATAACCAGTAACAATGTTCCAGCCGATACGTCCCGAAGTGAGGTGATCAAGGGACGAAATTTTTCTTGCGAAACTGTAGGGTGGCTCGTAGGGGATGGAACCTGTTACGCCAAAGCACAAATTTTCTGTCACAGATGCCATGACCGGCACAATGGTGAATGGATCGTTGGTGGGCACTTGGGTGGCTGCGCGCAGAGCCGCATCCGGTGACCCACCATAGACATCGTAAACACCGGTCACGTCAGCCAGGAAAATACCGTCAAACAAACCTCGCTCTAACGTGCGAGCCAGATCCTGCCAGTACTTCATGGTGTTGAAATCTGCAGAATGATCCCGCGGGTGGCGCCACAGTCCCTGGGATTGGTGGCCTACGCAATTCATGTCAAACGCACACAGAAGCATCTCTCTGGCCATAACCTGAACTCCAGCCTTGTCAGTTATTAACGGTGTTTTAAAACATTATTGAGCAACTAATAAGACTTGGGCAGCCCCAGCACATGCTCACTCACATAGTTCTGTATCATCTCCTGAGAGATGGGCGCAATTTTCATCAGCCGCGCTTCACGCCAGTAGCGTTCAACATGGTATTCAGTGGCATAGCCAAACCCGCCGTGAGTCTGCATGGCACGATCGGCCGCAAAAAAAGAAGCATCCGCCGCCAGCCACTTCGCCATATTGGCTTCAGCGCCACAGGGCAGGCCCTGGTCAATCATCCAGCTGGCTTTACGGATCATCAGTTCCGCAGCGTCCAGACGCATTCTGGCCTCCGCCAATGGGAACGCGATACCCTGGTTCTTGCCGATTGGTCGACCAAACACAACTCTTTCGTTAGCATAATTCACAGCGCGTCGCAGGGCTGCCCGTCCGATGCCTAACGCTTCAGCAGCAATCAGGATCCGTTCTGCATTTAAACCATCGAGAATGTAGCGGAAACCTTTACCTTCTTCGCCGACCCGGTCGGTCACCAGTACCGGCAGGTTGTCATACACCACCTCACAGGTTGCCACTGCATTGCGACCCAGCTTATCGATCGGAGAGATCGACACCTCCGGCCGCTGCAGTTCAGCCAACAACAGAGTTAACCCATCGGTTCGCCGTTCGACCTGATCTTTGGGAGTGGTTCGCACCAGCAGAAGTACGCGCTGGGACTGTAATGCCTTGGTGGTCCAGACCTTGCGGCCTTTAACCGTGTAAGTATCGCCGTTTAACCTGGCAAACGTTGAGATGGAGGTGGTATCGGTGCCCGCATCGGGTTCGGTGACGCCGAAGGCAACATGCAGATCACCACTGGCCACCGCAGGCAGATACTTCTGCTTCATCTCTTCGGTGCCGTATTTCACCACAGGGTGCATGCCGAATATCGACAGATGGATAGGCGTTGCGCCATTCATCGCAGCGCCGCTGGCTGCAATGGTCTCGAGCACAAGACTTGCTTCGGTGATGCCCTGACCACTGCCGCCGTAAGCTTCCGGTATGGCAATACCTAACCACCCTGCGGCAGCCATAGCATCGTAAAAATCCCAGGGGAACTCATGATCCTTATCCTTTTGCGACCAGTACTCATCCGGATAATCGGCACACAGTTTTGACACACTTTGTTGGATAAGCAGTTGTTGATCAGTGAGTTCAAAATCCATGGGCGTTTCTTCTATTGGTGAATTGGCATTTAAACTGGAGCAAGGTAAGTTGTACATCGCTTTAGGGGAGCATAAACATGCCTGGAAAATATTTCGAGGAACTTCAGGTCGGGGATGAATTCACTCATCAGCCCAGCCGTACGGTCACAGAAACAGACAATCTGCTGTTCAGCGCGTTGACGTTGAACCCGCAGCCTCTGCATCTGGATGCGGAATTTGCAAAAAATTCCATTCATGGTCAGATTCTGGTGAACAGCATATTCACCCTCGGCCTGGTGGTTGGTTTATCTGTGGGTGATACCACCTTGGGCACCACGCTGGGGAACCTGGGATTTGATAAAACCACCTTCCCCAATCCGGTAGTCATCGGCGACACACTTACGGCACACAGCAGAGTGGTTGAAAAGCGCGCCAGCAAATCAAAACCCGACCGTGGCATCGTGACATTTGAACATACGGCAACCAATCAGCGCGGCGAAGTTGTCTGCAGCTGTATACGCGGCGCCATGATGATGAAACAGCCTTGATAATTCGAAGATGATGAAACAGCGTTCCCCTGGCACCCAACGATTGCGCCGGTCCGCCCACTTTGTGCCTGGCGCCAACGAAAAGATGTTGGCCAAATCGATTGCCAGCAATGCCGACTGCCTGATTCTTGATCTTGAAGATGCAGTTGTTCCCAAACAGAAAGACGCTGCCCGCCAGATTGTCAGCCAATGGCTCAGAGAGGCTGATTTCGGCTATAAAGAACGCACCGTGCGGATGAACCCGTTAGATACCCCCTGGGGCCTGCAGGATCTTGCCGAAACCATGGCATTCCCACCGGATGCTTACATTGTTCCCAAAGTATCCACGCTGGCAGAACTGAACACCATCAGCGCAGAGCTTGATCGCCTTGAAACCCAGTACGACCACCCGATCGGACAGGTTGGCCTGATCCTGGTATCTACTGAAACGCCACTGGGCGTGCTGAATCTGCCGACTTTTACTGCGTGCCAGCGGGTTATAGGGCTGACCTGGGGTGCTGAAGATCTGTCCGCCGCCCTTGCAGCGCCTCGCAACAGGCGTCCGGACGGCAGTTATCTGGATCTGTACACCCACTGCCGCAACATCACTTTGCTCAGCGCCGCCGCCGGTGGCGTGCAACCGATAGATTCAGTGTTTGTCGATTTCAATGACACTCAGGGACTTGCAGACGAATGTCAGGAAGCGGCATGGATGGGGTATACGGGCAAAATCACTATCCACCCTAAGCAGATTGATATTGTGAATCAGGCCTTTACACCAAGCGACGCGGATATTACCGAGGCAAGGGAACTTGTAGAGGCCTTCGGCCAGGCAGAACAGGAAGGGCTTATGGCGATCAGTTTCAAAGGTCAGATGGTAGACGTGCCCCACCTTGTGCGCGCACAACGCATGCTGGCTCGCGCCGAGCAGATCAAATAACCGTCTTCGTCGAG
>CBDUMB010000277.1:0-5012 GCA_965368205.1 uncultured Pseudomonadaceae bacterium
GCAGCAGCTGTTAACACAGCTGCGGACGTCCAGCTATGTTGTTTGTGGTCCTGCTACCTGGGCTCGCTATAACCCGCCGTTCTGGCCGGGGTTTCTGCGTCGCAATGAGGTGCTGATACCTGTGGCATCTGAGCGTTGCGAGCCACCTTTAGAAGACTAGCTGCACAACATCTGCAAACGATTTGGCATAGTGGATTGTCAGTCCGCGGGTGATGTGCTCCGGTACTTCTTCTACATCGCGCGCGTTTGCCGCGGGTAGAATAATGTTCTTCAGCTTCTGACGCTTGGCGGCAATCAGTTTTTCACGGATGCCACCGACGGGGTAAACGAGCCCCGTCAGGGTTAATTCACCAGTCATCGCAAACTGTTTTTTCGGTGCTTTATTGCGCGCAAGAGACGCGATCGCAACGGCCATGGTGATGCCTGCGGATGGCCCGTCTTTTGGCGTCGCGCCTGCCGGAACGTGCAGATGAATGTGCGATTTGTCAAAAAAATCGGTTTGTAGATCCAGAGCTTCTGCATTCCCGCGCAAATAGCTGTAGGCAATGTTGGCCGATTCCTGCATCACCTCGCCGAGTTGCCCGGTGAGTTTCAGCCCTGGCGCATTGTCATGCACAACGGTCGCTTCTATCGGCAGTGTCGCGCCGCCCATTGCCGTCCACGCCAGGCCCGTAACCACGCCAACACCGCTTTGCAGCTGCTCTTTTTCGTAGTGCGGTTTACCCAGGTAGTCCTCGATCTCGTCCTGGCCGATTTTTATCGGCTTTGCTGCACCACCTAACAGTTTAACAACGGCTTTGCGGACCAGGGAGGCCAGCGCTTTATCGAGGCGTCGAACACCTGCCTCGCGCGAGTAGCCCTCGATAACTTTACGTAGGGCCGCAGCGTCCACTTTGACGTCTTTGTTGTTTAAACCAGCTCTGCGAATTTGCCGTGGTAACAGATGGCGTCGGGCAATAGCCAGCTTCTCGTTGTCGAGATAGCCACCCAGGTGAATCACTTCCATCCGGTCCAGCAGTGGACCCGGAATGGTGTCCAGCTGGTTGGCGGTACAGATAAACAAAACCTTAGACAGGTCGAAATCAAGATCGAGGTAATGGTCGTGAAAGCTACCATTCTGTTCTGGATCCAGAACTTCCAGCAGCGCGCTGGCCGGGTCGCCCTGGTAAGACGCGCCAATTTTGTCGATTTCGTCGAGCATAATCACCGGATTAGCTACCTCAGTGTCTTTCAGCGCTTGCAGGAGTTTGCCCGGCATAGCACCGATATAGGTGCGTCGGTGGCCTTTGATCTCAGCCTCGTCGCGCATCCCGCCCACTGAAAAGCGGAAAAATTTTCGACCTAACGCATCGGCAATACTGCGACCCAGAGAGGTTTTGCCGACCCCCGGTGGGCCAACAAAACATATGATAGAACCCGCAGCGTCTCCTTTCATGATGCCCAGGGCCAGAAACTCGACAATCCGCTCTTTGATGTCGTCCAGACCCTCATGGTGCTTGTCCAACGTCTTTTTCGCGGCTGCAAGGTTGTCATTGTCGTGGCTGACAACGCCCCAGGGGAGACTGGTCAGCCAGTCGAGATAATTGCGTGTCACGGCATATTCAGGTGAGCCGCTTTCCAGCATCTGCAGTTTGTTGAGTTCGTCGTCAATTCGATCGGCGGCTTTTTTCGGTAACGTCAGTTGGCTGATCCGCTCGCGGAACTCATCAGCTTCGGCGGTCTTATCATCTTTGGAAATACCCAGTTCCTTCTGGATATATTTCAGCTGCTGACGCAGCACAACTTCGCGCTGATGGCCTTGGATTTCTTTCTCGACGTGCTCGCGGATTTCCATCTGAGCGGCCGCAATTTCAACCTCGCGTCGCAACAGTTTTACGACCAGCTCCATGCGCGGTTGCAGGGCAATTCGTTCCAGTACTTCCTGGAGCTCTTCTTTGCCGGCCGTGGTTAAACTCGCAGCAAAATCTGCCAGAAGCGAGGGTTCATTGGTGCTGGAACGGGCCAGGAAGAGTTTCAGCTCTTCACCATACAGCGGGTTAAGGGGGATCAGCTCTTTGATGGTATTAATAATCGCGACCGCGTAAGCAGTCTGCTCTGAACTCTGGCTTTTCTGCGGCTCAGGGAAATAACGGACTGAGGCGGTCAGGGGTGTTTCTTCGGAGACCCATTTACGCACCTGAAATCGTTGCAGGCCTTCCAGCAGAACCTGCAATTGTTCACCTTCCCGGTGCACACGATGTATGCGGCACAGGCAGCCGACATCATATAAAAAACTGGGCTTGATGCCGTCTTCGAGGCTGTGTTTGCTGGCGATCACGCCAATCACATCCTGGCCACGTTTACGCACGGTTTGCAGCGTCGGCAGCCACCGATCCGCACTGAGGGTCAGAGGAATGGCCTGTCCAGGGAAAAAGGGTCGCTGCTCCTGAGGAATAATCTGGATAACACCCGGCATTGCCTCGCTGGGCAGAATAATCTGTTTTTTCGGGTCGCCGGACTCGCCGATAACCTCACCGTTGTGTTCGATGTCCATCACAAAGCCCTAATAGTTATGCCTTCGAACAATTGATGGGGGCAGGGACGCAAATTTAAAGGGATCTGTACTTGCGGTATTTGATGGCACGGTGGCAAGCTGACTTGATCGATCAGGAGAGTGCTTTGCCAGCGAACAAATTTTTTCCTCAGCCGATTTATAGCCCTGGTGATACGGGTGCACAAGTGCCGCGCGTGTTGGTTGCGCCGCCTCGCTACATACAGGGCCCCGGTGTTCTGGCGAGCGTCGGTCGGTATCTGTCTATCATCAACGTCAAGCGTGCGGTGGTGTATGCCTCAAACCGTGGGTTGGCGGAACAAGGTCCTGTGTTGAAGTCGAGCCTGCAGGCGGCACATATCAGTGCACTGGATTGCCTCTTTCCCGGTGAATGCAGCCTGGAAGCCATAGATGAAGCGGTTGAAGGGTTGGCTGCTGAGCAGGTGGATTGTTTAATCGCCGTGGGCGGCGGTAAGTGTGTGGATGCGGGCAAATGTGTTGCCTACCGGCTTGGCGTGCCGGTCATTGTGGTCCCGACATTGGCTTCCAATGATGCGCCGTGTTCGGCGGTATCAGTTTTATATACCCCCGCCGGTGTTGTCAGCGCTGCGGAATTTTTTCCTGAGAATCCGGCTTTTGTGATTGTTGATACTGAAGTTGTGGCCGCGGCGTCGGAGCGTTACCTCGTAGCCGGTATGGGTGATGCCATGGCCACCTGGTATGAGGCCAAGGTGTGTCTTGCCAACCCTCAGGCCCGTAATGTGATTGGCGCGCGCCCCACTGTGGCGGCGGCGGCGCTGGGAGAAGCCTGCGCAACAACCCTTTTCGCCCACGGTATAGATGCCGGCAAAGCAGTTTGTGAAAGCCGTGTGGACCATGCGCTGGAGCAGGTTGTGGAAGCCAATACACTGCTCAGTGGCGTGGGTTTTGAAAGCGGTGGCCTGGCGGCTGCTCATGGTCTGGCAGGTGCTTTAACCAGTATTGACGCCGTGGAGAAAAATTTTCTACACGGGGAAATGGTGGCTGCTGGCGTGTTGATGCAGTTGATGCTGCAGCAGGACAAGGCTGAAGCGAGACGGGTTGCGGAATTCTTTGCTGCAGTAGGGTTACCCGTGACGTTAGGACAGATTGGTTTAACGCGCGCTGACGAAGATGATCTGCGACAGGCTTCAGCAGAAACCGCCGACTATATGTTTATCACCAACCTGCCTTTCGAGGTGTCCGCAGATATGGTCTACGATGCAATTCTAGCGGCTGACGAGATCGGCCTTGCCGTGTCTGAGTCGGTTGGAGATAAGGCTTACAGAAGGGTGCAGAACTGATGCAGACACAATCTAATCAGACAGATCCTATGCAGATTCAACGAATGTCAGCCCCCCTGGGTGGTATTGTCAGCAATCTTGATGTCCGCGCGGTGACCGCCGAACAGTGGCAGACACTGAACGCATGGTTCTGTGAATACCATGTTCTGGTGTTCCCCGGACAACAGCTCAGCCCGGAAGATCAGGTGGCGTTTGCCGCAAGGTGGGGAGAGCTCATCCCGTTTCCCTATGGTGGATTGCCGGATCAGCCCAACATCATTGCATTGAAAAATCGCGGCAAAAGCAAAGACGTTAATCAACACTGGCACTCGGATATGACCTACAACACGCAGCCCCCGAAGCTGACCATGTTGTATGCCCATGAAGCGCCCGTGCTGGGGGGTGAAACTGCGTTTTCGAACCAGATCCTGGCGTATGCAGATTTGTCTGATGGATTTCGTGGTGTGCTTGATCAACTGCAGGCGGTGCACTCGGCTGAAGGTCTTGCGGCCTTGTATGGGCAGGATGTGCAGGCAGCGCCGCGTGCGTTACATCCGGTGGTCCGTACACATGATGAGTCGGGTGAAAAAGCCCTGTATGTGTGTAAAGCGTTCACCACGCGCATCGAAGGTTGGACCACGGCTGAAAGTAAAAGCCTGCTGGATTACCTGTTTAACCACAGCACGCGTCCAGAGTATCAGGCTCGGCACCAGTGGCGGCCAGGTGACCTGGTGATGTGGGATAACCGTGTGCTTCTGCATTATGCGGTGCACGATCATGCCGACGAGCCCAGGCTGATTCATCGGTGTCAGGTACAAGGGCCGGTGCCAGTCTAGATGCCAGCAGATTTAACAGCTTGGTTTGATGGCCTTGTGCCTCTACCTCGCGGCGCCAATGAACAGTTGTATTGCCAGGCCTGGTGTGATCAGGTGGCGCAGGGGTCGCGATCTGAATTTAGTCTGGCAGTACAGGGAGGTTGGCTGGCAGACAATCTGTCGCAGGTGTTTATTGCCGGCTACCAGGCGGCCATCCGCAAGACTTTCCCGCAAGTTGAGTGGGCTGGGATATCAGCCTTTGCCGTATCCGAAGACCGCAGCGAAACGAATCCTTTGCCGGGCGTTGTCTGGCACCCTCATGCAGAGGGTATTTTGTTGTCCGGTTACAAGACCTGGGTAGCTGCA
>CBDUMB010000278.1:0-4989 GCA_965368205.1 uncultured Pseudomonadaceae bacterium
CACCGACGTCGGAGCAAACATCGCTCAGACCGAAGAACTTCGCGGCGCGCTTGCAGGGCGCGCCATCAGTCGCCTGCGCAGTAAAAGCGAATTGGTTAAAGTGTCCACGCTGGATTCAATCAGCCGCACAAGCACGGTTCGGGATTTTGTTGCGCAACCCATTATTCTGCACGGACGATTGATTGGCGCTGTCGTGTTATCAAGAACACCACCCAACATCGTGCAGGCACTGTACGCCAAACGTTGGCTGCTGATGCAGGGGTTTGCCATGCTGCTGGCCTTGGTTGTGTTTATGTCCTGGGTGACGTTTCGCATGATCGCCAGGCCCATCTCCAAACTTGCTGCGGAAGCCCAGGCTATTGCCGGTGGGGAAATCAGCGCAAGCGATGCTCAGAAACGACTGCAGAAACACGTCCCCCGCACAAAAGAAATTGCCAACCTGCACGCCGCCATTACCGATATGGCGGCACGTCTGGAGGAACGAACCGCCTACCTGCAGGATTTTTCCCGCCACGTCTCTCACGAATTTAAAACCCCGCTGGCGAGTATCCGCGGCGCTATCGAAGTGCTGCAGGATCATTCGGAAACAATGACCAGCGACCAGCAGCAGCGTTTTCTAACAAACGTCAGCGCCGATGCTGATCGGCTGGGTCGCTTAACCCAGCGCCTGAGTGAACTGACTCACGCCGAAATGAACGACCGCAAACGCAGCCGGGTGTTGCTGCGCAGCACATTGGCCGATGTCTGCAGTCGCTTTACCGGCAAAGTGTCCATCAACCTCGCCGCGGTTGATAAAGATTTACAGGTCTGGGGAGATGCGGCCAGTATTGATGCCGGCCTGGAAACCCTGATCGAAAACGCCATTGCCCATGGCGCCAGCGAAATTGAATTGTCTACCCATTGGGACAGCCAGACTACAAAACTGTTTGTGAAAGACAATGGCAGCGGTATTACACCAGGTAATCGCGCAAAAATATTCACGCCGTTTTTCACAACCCGCCGCGACACCGGCGGCACCGGGCTGGGTTTGAGTATCGCGCGTGCATTACTGCGGCAGATCAACGCTGAACTGGATATCGTCAACGAAGATGGCCCAACAACGTTTGTCATTATTTTTCCTTCCCAGATAGACTAGCCACTCAGTCGCAAACAACCTGGGGTTCAAGATGTTAACCGTTCTCGGCCGACGCAATTCCGCTAACGTGCAGAAGGTTATGTGGGCTCTGGGTGAGTTATCGCTGGACTACGTGCGCAAAGACGTTGGCGGGTCTTTCGGTTATCCGATTGATTACCCAAATCCCAATAACATTGTCCCCACGTTGCAGGACGAGCAGCTGGTGGTCTGGGAATCCAATGCCTGTGTACGCTACCTGGCAAGAACATACGGCCAGGGCACCTTGTGGCCGAACGAACCCGCAGAACTCACTGAAGCTGATATCTGGATGGAATGGCAACGCAGCGATATTTCCACCGCATTCTTCCCGTTGTTCCAGATGCTGGTGCGCGGTTTACCGGCAACACCAGAACAGATCAGTAAAAAGGTAGCAGGCTGCGGACACTGGTTTGCGCAACTCGATCAGCAGTTAACAGGTCGACAGTTCATCTGTGGAGATCAGCTCACCATGGCCGACATTGTCAACGGCGCCATGGCGTATCGCTACTTCACACTACCGATAGAGCGGCCCGAGCTACCAAATATGGAAAGCTGGTATCAGCGATTGTGCGCACGTCCTGCGTATCAGAAGCACGTCATGATCGAATATGGTCGCAATCTTGATGAGTGGAATATCAACGAGGCCGCCAATGCCAACATCCAGTGAGCGCCAACGACCGTATTTTTACGGTTGGGTGATCGTTGCGATCTGCATGTTACTGGGCTTTCTCGGCACCGGCTTCTATTCCTATTCCCGGGGTGTTTTCCTGCCCAGTCTGGCCGAAGCGTTGTCTGACGGGAGCCGCTTTGCTATCTCTTTAGGCTTCTCCTGGGCGGCAATTGTTGGTGCCATAATTTCTCCTTTTCTAGGCAGATTTCTCGACCACAATTCGCCGCGCCTGGTCATCATGATCGGCATCGGCATCGTTGCCGCCTCCTATATTCTTCTCGCCAACGCCCAGACTTTGTGGCAGTTCTACCTGATCGTTGGCCTCGGTTTTGGTATCGGCATGAGTTGCATGGGTGGCATGGCCTGGCATCGATCTGTCATTTTCTGGTTTGACCACTGGCGCGGCCGAGCCATTGCTTTTGCAGTGATGGGCGCGTCCCTGGCGGGCATCATGATGCCACCGCTGGTGACAGCGTTGGTCGACAACTACGGTTGGCGGGTGGGATACCACATCTTCGCCATCTCCACTGCGGTGACTCTGTTACCCATTGTTTACTTCTTCATGAAAGATCGTCCGGGCGATATTGGTGAGGTACGAGACGGACACGCATATACCGCCAAAAATCAACATGAACACGTTGAACTGCCCAGTGACAGTGTCGTGTGGACCTGGCAGGGTTTACTGAAGACACCCGCATTCTGGAGTATCGGCTTAATATTCGGCTCCATGGTCTGTGTGTTCACCGCAGTTATGTTGCATCTGTTTGGCCACCTGTTAGATCTGGGTTTGAGTACTGACGACGCCGCGCTTGTGTTGTCAGCAACAGCCCTGTTTGCAGCTCTCGGCAAACCGGTGGTTGGTTTTCTTTCCGATTTCCTGGGCGCACGGATCACTATCTGGATTGCACTTATCAGCCAGGCACTGGCTTTGCTGATGTTTACCCAGGCAGATACATTTGCTCTGTGTCTGGTTGCTGCAGCGATGTATGGCTTTGGTTATTCGGGAATGTCGCCGCTGCGTACATTTGCGGTTTCAACTTCGGTCGGCAGCGCATCTTTTGCGCTGGCCACTGGTGTGCTGCGCTGGGTGGAACTGCCTTTTATTCTTTCCGCTTCACCGCTCGCGGGTTTTATTTATGATGCAACCGGCACCTACAACGGCGCTTTTTTCATCTTAGCTGCACTGATGCTGGTGGCCTGTATCGGCCCGTTTTTTATCAAGGTAGGTGGGGCAGCAGAGCGCCGTGCACTGGCCGCGGGCACAACAAACTAACTTAATCCGCTGTTGCCGGCTTTTTTGGTTTCACAATCAACTGCACTTCGATACACAAACCAGGCAACCATTCGCCCAGTTTTCTGTTGAACCGGTACCACCAGTGGTGGTTCTCCAGCCTGCGCAACAAACCGCCAGACACAATTCGAAAACCACGAACTTCGACCTCATCAAACTGCGCCGCAAGATCGCGTCGAATAGTCTTCAGCGAATAGGTTTGAATGTGTTCCGATCGGCCAAGCCCGAAACGTTTCACCTGCCAACGCCTGAGCTTTGCGATGGGTTCCGGAAAAACAGGCACCCCGACAATAAACAGGCCATCAGGTTTAAGTACACGCTGCACGTTGTCCAGCACAACCTGGGGGTGATTTAAATGCTCCAGCAGCTGTTCGCAAACTACTATGTCGAGACTGTTATCGGCAAAATCCAGGTCCTGCTCCGCATCCCCCTGGCGAATTTCCCAGGGGTTGCCGGCATAAACATCGTCTTTGCGCAGCGGGTCAATATCTACGCCAACCATCTCGAAGCGCTCAGCGATACCTGCCGCTTTGACATATAAAAACGTACGCCCGAATCCAGCGCCTATATCCAGAAGGCGAAACTTTTGTTCGGGGTCTTTGTCAGCCAGCCAGGCGGTTAACGTTTCTGCAAGTGCGGGGTATCGTGCAAGCCGCAAGCGATAGAGCACTTTTGCAGGCTCCACACCATAGGCCCAGACATCTTTTCCTGGACGGAATTGTACAAACAAACGCTTTCCCACCAAGGAAGAAGTGTTGAGGAGGCAGGATTCTAAAGGATAGTTGCGGCTAAAGCAGCTGTGGGGAAACTGAAGCTTAGCTTAATGCTTTGGCAGTTCGTTCTCGCCAGTGGTGCGATTTCGACCGTTGGCTTTTGACGCATACAGACAGGCGTCAGCGCGTTCAACAAAGTCTGTTAATTCTTCACCCACCACATATTTGGCAACACCAAGAGAGATAGTGACTTTATCGATCTCTTCGTCTTTATCATTTTTAATACGCTGCGCTTCGATAATAGATCGAATACTGTCGGCCAGCATCATGGCACCATCCAACGGTGTGTTGGGTAACAGGATGGCAAACTCTTCACCACCATATCTGGCAAGCATGTCGCGGCCCTTCACACACTGCTCCATTTCCTGCGCGACAAAGCGCAGCACCTGGTCGCCGACGAGGTGTCCGTGGGAGTCATTAAAAGCTTTGAAATGATCTATGTCACAAAGGATGAGGCTCAGTGGCGCACCTGTATCGCTCACCTCTTTGACCATTTTTTTCAGGGATTCGTCAAAAGCGCGTCGATTGGCAACTCGGGTTAATGCATCTGTGCGTGAGTCCTTGCTGAGACGATCAACCTGCGCACGCAGCTCGGTCAGTTCTGACGCCATATTGTGCAGAGACCCCTCTACTTCTTTACTGCGGTTGCGGGTGCGCGCGGTTTCGCGCACAAGTTCCACCACCAGGCGATTCAGGTCTTCTTTGTCCGGGTCTTCCTGCAGCGAAACACCACAGTTGTCCAATACTTCGGAAAAGTGATTGATGTCTTCGCCCAGACCACCAAGCTCAGCCAGCACCGACTCGACTGCCTCGCGTACGGCACCTTGAATACCGTCGACTTCGCTTTGCAGCTCTGAGATAAAATACTTTTCATAAATAGTTCGGCAGGACGCCGCATCGAAGCCTTTCCCTCGATCAATAAGATCTTCAAGCTCTTCAGTTAAATCGTCATTGCGCCGAGTGACATAGTCGTACCAGACAGCATAGTTCTGCGGAATAGTTGGCACGCGCTGCTTGCTCATCAAAGGCAGCACCTGCTTCAGTACTTGTACCGATTCATCCAATGGAACGTCAAACAATGTGGTCATGGGCTTATAGCTAG